>JAISST010000107.1 GCA_031272945.1 Fusobacteriaceae bacterium | reverse complement strand
ATGTATACCGGCTTCCGTAAGTCTGTCATGTTTTTGGGATCTCCCGGGGATGTCAGAAAAATATTTTGTTTTTCTTAATACATAATTATCACGAGGAAAGCCTTTTGTCAAGTTAAATTTTAGAAATTGATAATTTCTTGTAAAACGGTCGCAGATTTGTTATAATGGGAAAAAAGGAATCAGCGGAGCAACCCGGAACCCAAAAACTTTAAAACCAAGGAAAGAAGGAGGAAATCATGAGTGTGAAACAGGATGCGATCCACAAGCAGTATGATTTGCTGGCGCCCCAGGTCGTCAAAAACCTGGAGAGCAGGAATTTTGAAGCCTATTATTGCAAAACAAAGGAAGAGGCCCTCCAAAAGGCGCTGTCTTTGATTCCCGACGGATCTTCGGTCTCTTGGGGAGGCTCGGTGTCCATCGGAGAGATCGGCCTCATTGAAGGGGTCTACCGGAACAAGAGTCTCAAAATCCTGGACAGGGATAAAGCGGCGGACTTTGCCAAGCGCATGGAATACATGCGGCAGGCGCTCCTGTGCGACGTCTATCTGACGAGTACCAACGCGCTCACGGAGGACGGCATCCTTGTCAATATCGACGCCAACGGCAACCGGGTGGCGGCCATGACATTCGGACCCAAATCCGTCATCATGATTGTCGGTATGAACAAGCTGACGAAGACCTTCAAGGAAGCCCTTTCCCGGGCAAGAAATTACGCCGCTCCCGTGAATACTCTGCGGCTCTGCGCCGTTTCTCCCCTGAAGACCCCCTGCGCCGCCACAGGTACGTGCGGGGATTGCAAAAGTCCCGACAGCATCTGTTCTTTTATTGTAGAGACGAGGATGTGTAAGTTCAAGGGGCGGATCAAGGTGGTTCTCGTCGGTGAAACCCTCGGATTTTGATTTCTTAAAAAAGTGAATCGCCCTCAAAAATAATCCCAACAAAATGACGCGAAGCAAAAAAAATTACACAAAAATCCTAAGAAAATCCATTGATTTTTCATGGATATTGGGGTATCATGTATCAGATGATAAAATGTGTGAATTTTGACCGCTGGCTTGCGTCATTTTTTTCTGTATTATATCCGATTGTTTTGTTTAATTTCAGATGGATCACAAAAATAACCATACAATTACACTTAATAAAAGGAGGAGCACATGAAAAAATTTTTATCTGTAGTACTGGCTTTGGCATTTGCTTCATTGGCTTTCGCTTCCGGCAAAGGAACGGTAGGGATCGCCATGCCTACCCGCTCGGCCCAGAGATGGTTGTCTGACGGCGAGAGCGTGAAAAAGGGCGTAGAAGCCCTCGGCTACCAGGCTGACCTGCAATACGGCGACGATGTCATCGAAAATCAGGTCAATCAGATCGAAAACATGATCACAAAAGGCGTGAAAGTTCTCGTGATCGCGTCCATCGACGGATCTTCCCTGACAGACGTACTGGAAAAGGCGCATGAAGCGGGAATCCCCGTGATCGCTTACGACCGCTTGATCCGGAACAGCCCCTATGTGGACTACTATGTTTCTTTTGACAACTACAAAGTAGGACAGCAGATGGGCGACATCCTGATCAAGGGCCTGGAACTCGACAAAGCCACGACGGCGAAGCCGAAGATCATTGAAGTATTCGGCGGATCCCCCGACGACAACAACGCTTACTTCTTCTACAACGGCGCCATGGACAATCTGAAGCCCTATTTTGACAAAGGCGTTTTGAAGATCGGATCCGGACAACAGGGAATGGACGTAGTGGGCACTCTCCGCTGGGACGGCGCCGCCGCTCAGGCCCGGATGGAAAACCTTCTTTCCGCTTACTACACAAATCAGACCTTGGACGGCGCCCTGTCCCCCTATGATCCCATCAGCCTCGGCATCCTGCAGGCTTGCAAAGGCGTAGGCTACGGATCGGCCGGAAAGCCCCTGCCCATCGTCGGCGGACAGGATGCGGACCTCGCCTCCATCAAAAGCATCATTGCCGGTGAGCAGTACGCCACCGTATTCAAAGACACCCGTTCTCTGGCCGCGGCCACCGTGGAAATGCTGAAAGCCATCATGGCCGGTCAGAAACCCGAAGTAAACAATACGACCGATTATGAGAACGGCAGCACAAAAGACGGAAAACCCTACATCGTTCCCTCCATGTTGCTGCAATCCACCGCGATTTTCAAAGAAAACGCCGTGAGCGAACTCGTGGAAAAGACCGGATACTATACGAAAGATCAGTTGGGCGTCAAATAAGCGCGCCGGAAAACCGGAAGAACGTACGGGAATATCATAATGTAAAAGGTTGGAGACGGCCTCCGGGCTGTCTCCGCGCCTTTACAGTAAGACCGCTTTTTCTTTTGAGGTGAACCCATGGAAAATATCCTTTTGGAAATGAAAAATATCACGAAAACCTTTCCCGGCGTGAAGGCGCTGGACAATGTGAATCTGCGGGTCCGGGAAAAGGAGATTCATGCGCTGGTAGGAGAAAACGGCGCCGGCAAATCCACGCTCATGAAAATTCTGTCGGGAGTCTATCCCTATGGAACCTATGAGGGGGAAATCTTCTTTGAGGGCAAAGCCTGCAGGTTTTCCGATATCAAAAGCAGCGAAAAAGCCGGAATTGTCATCATTCATCAAGAACTGGCCCTTTCTCCGCATCTCTCCATCGCGGAAAACATTTTTCTGGGAAATGAAAGGGCGAAAAATTCCATTATCAACTGGGACAAGACCCGGGAAGACGCCCTGATCTATATGAAAAAACTCGGCCTGGAGGAGAATCCCAATACCCCCGTCAGCAAGATCGGCGTCGGAAAGCAGCAGATCGTGGAGATCGCCAAGGCCCTTGCCAAGGACGTAAAACTCCTGATATTGGACGAGCCTACATCGGCGCTCAATGAAAAAGACAGCGACAATCTGCTGAACCTCCTGGTGGAATTGAAGACGCAGCACAATATTTCTTCGGTCCTGATCTCCCACAAACTCAACGAGGTGGCGAAAGTAGCCGACAGCATTACGATCCTGCGGGACGGAAAAACCATCGAAACGCTGGAAGTGGAGACGGACCAGATCAGCGAGGACCGGATCATCAAAGGCATGGTGGGCCGGGAAATCACCGACCGTTTCCCCAAGAGAAACAACGAGATCGGAGACGTGGTATTCGAGGTCCGGGACTGGACCGTCTATCATCCTGAATACAGCGAGCGGAAAATGCTCGATCAAATAAATATAAAAGTACGGGCAGGCGAAGTGGTGGGCCTGGCCGGTCTCATGGGAGCGGGTCGCACGGAATTTGCCACCAGCGTGTTCGGCAAATATTACGGGACAAAAATCAGCGGCAAAACCCTTATCAACGGGCAGGAAGTCAACCTTTCAAGTATCCCGGACGCCATAGAGCACGGTCTCTCCTATGTGACGGAGGACCGGAAGGAATACGGCCTGATTCTGATCGAAGACGTCAAGCAGAACACCACGCTGGCAAAATTGGACAAAGTGGCAACACATGGCGTTATCAATGAAAACGAAGAAATTCTCGCCGCCGAGGAATTCAAGACCCGAATGAATACAAAAACGCCCTCCATTTTGCAATTGGCGGGGAATCTGTCGGGAGGAAACCAGCAAAAACTGGTGCTTTCCAAGTGGATTTTCACGGATCCCAAAATTCTGATCCTTGACGAACCCACCCGGGGCATTGACGTCGGCGCCAAATATGAAATCTATACGATCATCAATGACCTTGCCGCGAGAGGCATGGCGTGCATCTTTATTTCCAGTGAAATGCCGGAAATCATCGGGATGAGCGACCGGATCTACGTGATGAGCGAGGGACGGATTACGGCGGAATTGGAAGGAAAAACCGCGACACAGGAAGAAATCATGCGTCATATTCTGAATAACTGACAAAAGAGGTGAAACAGGGGAAATATGAATACGTTGTTGACATTATTAAAAAAGAATTCCAGACAGTACGGCATGGTGATCGCCCTGGCCGCGGCGATGATCCTTTTCGGATTTTTGACGAACGGGGTGCTGTTCCGCCCTGTGAATCTTACGAACCTTGTGCTCCAAAACAGCTATGTGCTTGTGCTGGCCGTGGGAATGTTGCTGTGTATTTTGACAGGAAACGTAGACCTTTCCGTAGGGTCGGTCGTGGCTTTTGTGGGCGCGGTGTCGGCGGTCATGATGGTCGATTCCCACATGAATTCCTTTCTGGCCATTATCGCATCGCTGCTGGTAGGCGCCGCCATCGGCGCCTGGCAGGGCTTCTGGATCGCTTATGTGAAAGTCCCCGCGTTTATTGTGACTCTGGCGGGCATGCTTATATTCCGAGGCTTGGCTCAGGTCATCCTCAAGGGACAATCCAAGGGGCCTTTCCCGAAAATGTTTCAGTTGATCTCTTCGGGTTATATTCCCGACCCGCTGGGCGGATTTGCCGTCAGCGAAACGACAAAGTTCCATCTCCTGACTGTGGTGATCGGGCTTGTCTTGACGGGGCTTTTCATTCTGAGCGAAATCAAGAAGAGAAAAAAACAAAAGGAATACAAGTTTGACCTCCTTCCCGGCGGGATCTGGATGATGAAGCTTGTGTTCATTTCCGCCGTCATCATGACGTTCATGCTGGTATTTGCCGTATACAGAGGCCTTCCAAACATTCTGGTCCTTTTGGGAATCCTGGTGGCGGTCTATCATTTCATCACGTCGAAAACAGTACAGGGACGGCATATTTACGCACTGGGCGGCAATATGAAAGCCGCGAAGCTCTCGGGCATCAAGACCGAACGCGTCATGTTCTGGGTATATACAAATATGGGCATCATTTCCGCGCTGGCGGGGATGGTTTTCGCCGCGAGACTCAACGTGGCAACGCCCAAGGCGGGGCAAAGTTTCGAATTGGACGCCATCGCCGCGTGCTATATCGGAGGCGCGTCCACCACAGGCGGCATAGGGACCATCATTGGGGCCATTGTGGGCGGTCTCTTTATGGGAGTCCTCAATAACGGAATGTCCATCATGGGCGTCAGCATAGACTGGCAGCAGGCCATCAAAGGTTTTGTACTCTTGGCTGCCGTGGCTTTTGACCTCTATTCCAAGGCGAGGAGTTCCAAATAAATAAAGACAAATAAAAAAGCCGGGAAAATCCATTCCCTTACAAAAAATAATTGACAAGACCCAATAAATATGATATTATATCTATTGCTTGAAATACAGGCGCAGATAAACTCTGTTACCACAGGAAGCTGTTCCTGCGGGAGGATCTATTTTATTTGATACCGTTAAGAGTGGAGGTGGAAAATGCGAGTCAATATTCAATTGGAATGCACCGAATGCAAGAGAAAGAATTACGTGACGACGAAGAACAAGAAAAACACGACGGAACGTTTGGAATTGCATAAGTTTTGTCCTTGGGACAACAAAGTGACGCTGCACAAAGAAACAAAGAAATAAGAATTTCAAATAAGCATTTCAAGGTTGAGCGGCGTAGCGCATGAGGATGGAAAGTACAGGTCAATGGCTCAATTGGCAGAGCACTGGTCTCCAAAACCGGGGGTTGGGGGTTCGAATCCCTCTTGACCTGCCATATTATTCTGTCCGCAAAAATTCTGCAACAGGAAAACATACGGGATGAACGTCCCAAAAATGGTGGAAATGAATGAATGTACGCAAAATCATAGAAGAGTATTCAAAGGTACAGTGGCCCAGGAAGAGAGAGATCATTGAAGCCACGGCTTGGGTAATCACCATGAGCGTAGCCCTCAGTATCTATTTGGGCATTTTTGACTTTGTGGCGAATACGGCTCTGAAAAGACTGGTTTCTCTATTTGGGGGATAAACATGGAACTTGAAAAAACGGTGGAAAGGACCAGAGTAAAGCGTTGGTTCATGATACACACCTATTCGGGATATGAAAAGAAAGTCAAAGCCGACCTCGAACAAAAGATTGAGACGCTGGATTACGGCGATATTGTAACAAGGCTGATGGTGCCAGAGGAAATCACCAATGAAATCGTCCGGGGCAAGAAAAAAGTCGTGGCGAGAAAACTGTTTCCCGGCTATGTTATGCTGGAAATGGAAGTAACGAGAGAAGAGAGCAGCGACGGCATCCATTTTAAAGTGGATTCCGACGCTTGGTATTATGTCCGGAATACCAATGGCGTCACAGGTTTTGTGGGCGTCGGTTCCGATCCCATCCCCATGGAGGAAGAGGAAGTCAAAAACATCTTCCGTCTTACAGGGGAAGATCTTCCGGACGAAATGAAAGTTCCCAAAGATCTCGTCAAGATCAACTTCAAGCTCGGCGATACGGTCAAGATCCTGGGCGGCGGCTTCAGCGGCCACCAGGGTAGCGTATCGGAGATCGACATGGAGCAGCAGAAAGCCAAAGTCATGATCGAAATGTTCGGAAGAATGACGCCGGTTGAAGTGGAATTCGGAAGTCTCGAAAAATTCTAAGTTTCGAGAGCAACATTGAGAGGAAATTCAGGAGGAATTAAGAAATGGCAAAAAAAGAAGCAATCGGACAGATAAAACTGCAGCTGCCGGCCGGAAAAGCGAATCCCGCGCCGCCGGTAGGTCCCGCTCTGGGACAGCATGGGGTCAACATCATGGAATTCTGCAAGGCCTTCAACGCCAAGACGCAGGATAAAGCCGGATGGATCATTCCCGTGGTCATTACTGTCTACAACGACAGGAGTTTTACATTTATTACAAAGACGCCCCCGGCGTCGGATCTCTTGAAAAAAGCGGCCAATATTGAAAAGGCGGCCAAGAATTCCAAAACGGAAACGGCCGGGAAAATCACTTCGGCAAAGCTGCGGGAATTGGCCGAGACCAAGATGACAGATTTAAACGCTTCTTCCGTAGAAGCGGCCATGAGAGTGCTGGCTGGGTCCGCGCGGTCCATGGGGATCAAGATCGAGGATTAAGGAGGGAGTTTTTGAAATGGCAAAGCATGGAAAAAAGTACGCGGAAGCGGCAAAATTAATCAATAGAGAAAAATTGTACGACGTGAAGGAAGCGGTGGAACTTGTAGGAAAGACAAAAACCGCAAAATTTACGGAGACGGTGGAAGTGGCTCTGAGACTTGGCGTCGATCCCCGTCACGCGGATCAGCAGATCCGGGGTACGGTTGTGTTGCCCAACGGAACGGGAAAGACGGTCCGGATTCTGGCCATCACCCAGGGCGACAATATCGAAAAAGCCAAAGCGGCCGGCGCCGATTACGCGGGCGCTGAGGAATACATCACCCAGATCCAGCAGGGTTGGCTCGATTTTGATCTCGTGATCGCCACGCCCGATATGATGCCGAAACTGGGTAAATTGGGAAAGATTCTCGGTACAAAGGGACTCATGCCGAATCCCAAATCCGGAACGGTAACCCCCAATATCGAAACGGCCATTCAGGAATTTAAAAAAGGAAAACTGGCTTTTCGTGTGGACAAACTCGGTTCCATCCATGTACCCATCGGCAAGGCCGATTTCGGGCAGGACAAAATCGAAGAAAACTTCAAGGTGTTTATCGACCAGATCATCAAATTGAAGCCCGCCACATCCAAAGGGCAGTATCTGAAAACAGTGGCGCTCTCCTTGACAATGGGCCCCGGCATTAAGCTTGACCCGGCGCTTGTTACAAAATATGTTGGATAATATTTTTACTATAAATCCAAACCAAAGACCGCAGGGGGCGAAAGCCTCAAATATCCTGCCGAGGTTTGATCAAGCATATTCACAAACCTCAAAATTTATGTACATCCTCCGTTCAGCGTGAATCAGGCTGCGGAGGTAATTTTGATGAAATGAGGAGGTGAAAAATTAGAATGGCTACACAAGCGAAAAAAGATCAGGTGGCTCTTTTAACGAAAAAGATAAAAGATGCCCAATCCTTCGTTCTAATTGATTATCAGGGGATAGCCGTAAACGAAGAGACAGAACTCAGAAGAAAAATGAAAGAATCGGGCGCGGAATATCTGATCGCCAAAAACAGACTTTTCAAGATCGCCTTGAAAGAAGCGGGCGTGGAAGAAAGTTTTGACGACGTGCTGGAAGGAACGACGGCTTTCGCATTCGGCTTCACGGATCCCGTAGCGCCGGCGAAAATTGCCTTTGAATTATCCAAGGCAAAGGAAAAAGAGAAGATCTTCAAGATCAAAGGCGGCTATCTGACCGGCAAAAAAGTCCAGGAGGCCGACGTCAAAGCCCTGGCGTTGCTGCCGTCGAGAGAGCAGCTGCTTTCCATGGTATTGAACGCTATGCTCGGACCCGTCCGGAAGTTGGCTTACGCTGTGGTTGCAATTTCCGACAAGAAGGAAGGGGCGCCTGCCGCGTAATGATTCGGGAATATTCCTGAGAATGGATTGGAATGCGTGAATGAATCATGTGAATCATGAATCAATGACTCAATGACTTAATGAATGAAGGAGGAATCAAACAAATGGCATTTAATAAAGAGCAATTTATTGCGGATTTGGAGGGCATGACCGTTCTGGAGTTGAAAGAACTGGTTTCGGCCCTGGAGGAACATTTCGGCGTAACGGCCGCCGCTCCCGTAGCGGTTGCGGCTGCGGGACCCGCCGCTCCCGTGGAAGAGGAAAAGAATTCCTTTGACGTGGTATTGACGAGCGCGGGACCGAACAAAATTGCGGTAATCAAAGAAGTCAGAACCATCACAAGCCTCGGCTTGAAGGAAGCAAAAGATCTCGTTGATAAGGGCGGCGTTATCAAGGAAGGAGCATCCAAGGAAGACGCGGATGCGATCAAAGAAAAACTCACAGCCGCGGGAGCAAGCATAGAATTAAAGTAAACCTTTCTGTTTGTTACTAAAAAAAATAGGCACTCTTAAGGTTACAGAGTGCCTTTTTAGTGACTAACCCTGAGTCTGTCGCTTTTCTATTTTTTGGCGGGTGTTTTCTCAATTGCAGATATCCCGGAAATTATACGAATTTTCTGATCTGTCTTTGATATTTCCAATTGACGAAATAAAAATAAAATTTAAATATAGTAAGGGGTGTGAATGAATGGGGAAATTGATCGAAAGATTAAATTTTGGCAGAATCAATGAAAGAGGTACGATGCCGCACTTTCTGGAATTCCAGCTGGACTCCTATGAAGATTTTTTACAGGCCAACGTGATGCCCGACAGCAGGGAGAACAAAGGCCTGGAATCGGCTTTCAAGGAGGTCTTCCCTGTGGAGTCCTCCAACGGGGACATCAAGCTGGAATTTATATCCTACGAGCTGCACGAAGCTGAACCGCCGTTGAATTCTGAATTGGAATGCAAGAGGAGGGGAAAGACCTATTCCGCTTCCCTGAAAGTAAGACTCAGACTCACCAATAAAAAAAGCGGCAATGAAATCCAGGAATCGCTGGTCTACTTCGGAGAAGTGCCGATGATGACCGAAAGGGCTACATTTATTATAAACGGCGCGGAACGCGTCGTCGTGACCCAACTTCATCGTTCTCCCGGCGTTTCCTTCGACAAAGAACAGAACATCCAGATGAACAAAGACCTCTATTCCGGCAAGATTATCCCTTACAAGGGCACCTGGCTGGAATTTGACACCGACAAAAACGACTATCTTTCGGTAAAGATCGACAGAAAAAAGAAAGTATTGGCTACGGTATTCCTGAAGGCCATTGATTTTTTTGAAAACAACACGGAAATCAAAGACTATTTTCTGGAAACCAAGACGCTCAACATCGAATCCATCGTCGGCAAATACAAGGACAAGCTGGAAGCCAAGGGCGCCATGCGGAGCCGGATCGAAAACAGCATCATCAAAGAGGAAGTCTATGACGCCGAGACGGGGGAAGTGATCATAGACGCCAATACGATCATTGACGAGACGATCATTGACATCCTGATCAGCAGCAAGGTCGGCGATATCGTCTATTGGGAAGTCAAACCCGAAGACAACCTCATTGCCAATACCCTGAAGAACGACTCCACCCAGACCCGGGAAGACGCCGTGACGGAAGTATTCCGTAAACTGCGTCCCGGCGACCTTGTCACCGTGGAATCCGCCCGGAGTCTGATCCGGCAGATGTTTTTCAATCCCCAGCGGTATGATCTGGAGCCGGTAGGACGTTATAAAATGAATAAGCGGCTCGGTCTGGATATTCCCGAAAATCAGATTCTGCTCACAAGAGAAGACATCATCGCGACGATGAAATATGTCATCGGACTGAACAACAATAACGTCGGCCATCATGTGGATGATATCGACAATCTTTCCAACCGCCGCGTGCGCGGCGTGGGGGAACTCCTTCTCATGCAGATCAAAGCGGGGATTTCCAAGATGGGCAAGATGGTTAAGGAAAAGATGACCGTACAGGAAGCCGCAACCCTGACGCCCCAGTCCCTTTTAAACACAAGACCTTTAAACGCGCAGATTCAGGAATTTTTCGGATCGGGCCAGCTGTCCCAGTTCATGGACCAGTCCAATCCTCTGGCGGAACTGACCCACAAGAGAAGAATTTCCGCTTTGGGACCCGGCGGGCTTTCCAGAGAACGGGCGGGTTTTGAGGTGCGGGACGTGCACGATTCCCACTACGGACGGATTTGCCCCATTGAGACGCCGGAAGGACCGAATATCGGATTGATCGGATCCCTCGCGATTTACGCGCGGATCAACAAGTACGGATTTATCGAGACGCCTTACGTCAAAGTCGTAAACGGCGTCGCGGATTTTGATTTTATAGAATATCTGACGGCCGACGCCGAAGACGGGCTTTTTATTGCCCAGGCCGATACGACCATCGACAAGAAAAACCGCCTCAAAGGGGATATCGTCTGCCGTTACGGTCATGAGATCGTCAAGGTCAGCGCGGAAAAAGTGGACTATCTCGACGTATCTCCGAAACAGGTGGTCTCCGTATCCGCGGGATTGATTCCCTTTCTGGAGCACGACGACGCCAACCGGGCGCTCATGGGCTCCAATATGCAGCGGCAGGCCGTACCTTTGCTGAAGACGGAAGCCCCTTACATCGGGACGGGTCTCGAGCGGAAGGTGGCGGTGGATTCGGGCGCCGTTGTCACCTCAAAAGTGGACGGCATCGTAACCTATGTGGACGCGAGCCGCATTGTCATCACCGACGCCAAGGGCAGACAGCACAAATACAAGCTGCTCAATTTTGAGCGCTCCAATCAGTCCATGTGTCTGCATCAGATCCCCATCGTTTCCCTCAACGACGAAGTCAAGGCCGGAGATATCATCGCCGACGGGCCCTCCACCTGCAAGGGGGATCTGGCCCTCGGGAAAAACATCCTGATGGCTTTCATGCCCTGGGAAGGCTACAACTACGAAGACGCGATCCTCGTATCGGACAGACTGAGAAAAGACGACGTGCTGACGTCGATCCACGTCGAGGAATATGAAATCGAAGCCCGGGCGACAAAGTTGGGTGACGAGGAAATCACAAGAGAAATTCCCAACGTCTCCGAAGAGGCGCTGAAAAACCTTGACCAGCGAGGAATTATCACCGTCGGCTCCGAAGTGGGGCCGGGCGACATCCTTGTGGGAAAGACCGCTCCCAAGGGGGAGACGGAGCCGCCGGCCGAAGAAAAGCTCCTCCGGGCGATTTTCGGGGAAAAGGCCAGAGACGTGCGGGATACTTCCCTTCGGATGCCTCACGGATCCAAAGGAACCGTCGTGGATATCCTTGAGCTTTCCCGGGAAAACGGGGACGAACTCAAAGCGGGCGTCAACAAGACCATCCGGGTCTTGGTCGCGGAAAAAAGAAAAATCACGGTAGGAGATAAGATTTCCGGACGACACGGCAACAAAGGCGTCGTATCCCGGGTGCTTCCCGCGGAAGACATGCCTTTCCTGGCGGACGGAACCCCTGTGGATATTGTTTTGAACCCCTTGGGCGTACCTTCCCGTATGAATATCGGG
>JAISST010000035.1 GCA_031272945.1 Fusobacteriaceae bacterium | reverse complement strand
AAATCCCCCGTCGGCGCCGATCCGGATTTGGCAGGAATCTTCGAAAAGGTCGCGGCGCTGCCGGGGCAAAGCGGGATTGATCCGGCGCAGACGGAAATCGGCAGCGCCATCTACGCGAGAAAGCCCGGAGACGGCTCTGCCCGGGAACAGGCCGCCAGCTCCCAGAGAGTATTGGGAGGGCTTGCCAATATCGCTTCCGAATACGCGACGAAACGCTATCGCTCCAACCTCCTCAACTGGGGGATGATTCCCTTTCTGCTGTCGGGAGAGCCTGATTTCGCGGTGGGGGACTGGATCTATGTCCCCGGGATCAAAAGCGCCCTCAACGGAGACACGCGGGCGATCAAGGCCTGGGTTTTGAGCGGGACGTCGCGGGAAATCACGCTTTCCATCGCGCCTCTGACCGACGCCGAAAAGCGTATTCTCAAGGCCGGTTCTCTGATCAACGACAATAAAAAATGAAAAAAATCCGCCGCTTATTCCGAAAGCGGCGGGTTTTTTCATAGGAGTCAAGCGCGGCGCGAAGATCAAACCAATCAAAAACGGTCGCCGCAAGGCCCGGATTCATTTTGTAATTTCTTGAAAAGGAAAGCGCCCAGTTTGAAGAGCAGTTGATTCAGAAGAAAAATGACGGCAATCCAGGCAAAAAGGAACGCCGTTTCCAGATAAAGCTTGTGGTAGAATATTTTTCCGCCGATGGAAGCGGCTTTTTGGGAGAGCAGCTCCGCCGAGACGAGAAGTTTCAGATTGAGGGCGGCGTTTGCGGGAAGCTGCCCCGAAAAGCGCCGGAAAATCCCCGGGAGATCCACGAAACGGATTCGTCGCCAGCCCGTGATCCGGTAGACCCGGCAGACGTCTCCGATCTCCTGCTCATTGGCGTCCAGGGCGTCGAGAATCCCGCTGGTGAGAATCGGAATCAGAACGGCCGTCGAGACCGCAAAAGGAACCGATCCGGCATTTCGCCAAATCAGGACGAGGATGATTAGAATCACGGAAGGGGTGGCGTTGACGAGAGAAAAAACAGGGGAGAGCAGCGCCCGGATATTTTTGTAACGGGCCGCGCAAATTGCCAGAAAAAGAGAAGAGAACAGCGAAAAGGAAAAAGACAAAAAAAGATCGCTTAGCGTATGGAAAATCACGGGATAATCCCTGCGGCAGACCGTAAGAAACGATCGGAAAACCGGGCCGACTCCCGGAAAGAGCAGAGGGTTTCCCGCAAAACGCGCCCCCAGTTCCCATAGGATAAGCAGGATGGCATATTTCCAGGCTTTATTCACCGTCGTCAAGAAAGATTTTCTCATCGGGGAGAGTGCCTCCGAGGGTTGTGGGATCCCACGCGCCCAATTTTTCAAAATACAGTTTGTAAGGCGCCCGGACTTCGGGTCCCTTTACAAAACGGATGTTGGAACGCTTTACGGAATCGGCGTCAAACTGCCGGAAAGGGTTGGGAAGAGCCGCCGCCGCGTAAAAAGATTCCATCCTGTTCCGGATGGTCTCCGCGGAAAAGACCGTCAGACTTCCGTCCGCTTCCGCCAAAATACCGGCAAAAGCCTTGACAAAATCTTTGTTTTCCAGATAGAAGGATTCCTTGACCACAAGGGTCGATTGCGGGTATCCGGCGGAATCCCCTGTCATTTTCTTCCATTCATCGTTGAGGTCAAAGAGGATTTTCAGGGGAAGGCGCGAATTTTTGGAAAGCAGATTGGTGACTGCCGGTTCCGGCAACAAAAGACAGGGCTTGATTTCTTTGTCATTTTTTTGGCGGGCCAGCCAGGCCGCCACAATTTCCTCGGCGTTGGAAAAATATGTCAACTGGAAATCCCCGTCGGGATCGAGGCCGTTTTCTTTTAAAATGAGGCGGAAGGTAATATCGGGCGTGAGCCCCTTTCCCATGGCGTAAATCTGTCGTCCTTTGAGATCGGACCACGTCCCGGCGCCGAGCGTCCCCAGAATATAAAAAGAACCCCAACCGACGCCGCCCAGGATCTTGTAAGCCTTTGTCCTTTCATAGAGCAAGGCCGCCATATTGGAAGGCACAACGGCCAAATCCGGGGTCTGTTTGAGCAGATGGGTCATGAGTTCGTCGGGCAGGGCCGTCAACGTACAGGCGACGGTTTTGCCCGCTATGGGAAATGTAAGAACGCCCCGGTCCGAAACGGCTTCGGGGGCGAGTTTCGCAAGGGTCAGGGAAGGCAGGCCCGCCGGAAAATAAAAGCGGACGTCCTCTTTCGGAAAAAGAACGTTTCCCGCCAAAAGAAAACAGGACAACAACAGAAACCGAAATTTTTTGGTCATTTCAGCACTCCTTTTCGGGATTTTTGACGGGCATGTAATGCTTGGTATCGCCGAAGTAAAAAGAATTGTCCCCTTTGTTCAAAAAAAGGAGTTTGTCCGCAAAGGAGGAAATGCCCTTGACTTCCGACGTAATATGCACGATGGTAATATTGCGCTCGTTGCAAAGATTTTTCAGAATTTTGTACAATTCCGTTTTCAATTTTGTGTTGGATGTGGAAGGGGGGTTGTCAATGAACAGAAGCTTGGGATCGCAGATCAGATGTCGCGCGATCTTGACTTTGAATTGCTGCCATTGGGACAGTTTGTTGATTTTCTTGTCTTTCACGTCGGAGAGATGCAGGACACTCAGCAATTCATCGACCTTCTGCCAATGCTCTTCCGTCATGCAGCCGCCTTTGAGCCGGGACAGGAGCCCTACCGCCACGACTTCCTTGGCGGTGCCGAGAAATTCTTCCCGCAGATCCAGCGTGTTTTGAGGAATATAAGTCACTTCGTCTTTTTTGATGTTGTGGTAAAGGATCTCTCCCGAAAGCCCCGAGGTGATGAGCCCCAAAAGAGATTTCATGAGGACGCTTTTACCGGCGCCGCAAATGCCGCTTATCGCCAGATAGTCCCCTTTGTCGAGGGAAAAATTGATATTTTCCAGGAGGTGTTTGCCTTTTACGGTCAAATTGAGTCCTTTCACGCTCAATATGATTTCTTTCATATTTTCACGATCCTTTTCGATGGTCCGGTTTTCAATGGAATGATCTGATTGATCCTGTGTGTCGCGCAGCGGAAACGGCTGTAAAAACGCCGGATAAAAAACACGATACACTTTATTATAGCACAAAAAACAGAAAATTTCAAGAAAAAAACCGCTGCGCGCCTCCACAATATCCATTGCAAATACGGTCTTTTTATGGTAAAATTTATCATCCAATGCTTTTTTCATGTTTAGAAAACGAGTCATCCAAGAAAGAAAACATACCAGACAGGAGATGAAGACATATGCTGGAAAAAAAATACCTTGCCCCCAATGCCATTACGGCCACAAGCCTATTCCTGGGATTTTTGAGCGTGACCACGTCCATAAAGTCCATCAGCACCGGGGACTTCAACCGCTCGATTTTTTTTATCATCGCCGCCATGATCTGCGACGGACTGGACGGGAAAGCGGCCCGAAAACTGGACGCCTTCAGTGAATTCGGCAAAGAATTCGATTCTTTTGCCGACGCCATATCCTTCGGCATTGCGCCGGGAATTCTCATTTATTGCAAATTGGTCACGGAGGCCATCAACAGCGCCATCCTGGTCCCCGTTTCGTTCCTGTACGCCTTTTGCGGCGTCATGCGGCTTGTGAAATTCAACGTGATCACGGTGGCTTCGGCGGAGAAAGGAGATTTCAGCGGAATGCCGATACCCAACGCGGCGGCCATGGTCTGCTCGTATCTTTTGATCAGCAAATCCCTGCATACGCGGTTTGGATTCAGTTTTTATGACCGGGAGTTTTTCATCGGCATATCGCTCCTGGCGGCGATTCTGATGATCAGTACGATCCGCTTCCGCACGCCGGACAAGACCTTTTACTTCATCCCGAAAAAATTGGCGCCGGGCCTGATCCTGGCGGCGGTGGCTACGGCATATTATTCGATATTCCTGATTTCTTCGGCCTATGTTGTCATCAACCTTTTCTATCACATCCGCAACCGGGTCACAACGGGGGATGACGAGGACGACAGCCCCGACGAGGAAGTGAAGGGCGTGACGGAATATCTGCCGCTCTATCCGAAAGAAGAAAAGCATCCGAAGAAAGCGGCGGCTTTTGAAGAAGAACCCGAAAAACCCGCGGAAGAAAAAAAGAAAAGAACGAAGCGCGACAGCGGAATTGCTGAAAATGCCAAGGAAAGCGGAAAGAAAAGCGGCAAAAAAGGAAAGCGGAGCGGCAAAAAGGAAAAATAAAAAATCGTGAAAAACATTGTGAAAGATTGTGTCTCCGGGAAAAAGGATTGAAAAAATTACAAAATTGTGGTAAAATTTATAGTTAGTATTGTCAAAAATTGTGAGGAATTGTTTTTTTATGATCAAAATTTATACGGCCCCCATGGCGGGAGTCACCGATTACACCTACCGGGGCATTCTTCGCGGTTTTTCCCCGGATCTGGTCTATACGGAAATGGTGAGCGTCAACGCCATGGAACACGCGTCGGCCAAAACGTTGCGGACCGTGTTACGGATCCATCCCGGGGACGCCGTGCAGATTTTCGGGCATGACCCGGCCTTGATCGCCCGCTGCGCCAAAGAAATCCGGGCCATGGGCGTCCGGGACATCGACCTCAATTGCGGCTGCCCCATGAAGAAAATTGTCAACGCCGGAAACGGCGCGGCTCTTTTGGAAAAACCGGAGCTGATCCGGGCGATCCTTCTGGAAATGCGCGACGCCCTCGGGGCGGACTGCAATCTTTCCATCAAAATCCGGAGCGCTTACAAAGGGGAGAAAAAATACCTCGCGGCGGGAAAAATAGCGGAAGAGGCAAAATGCAGCCATATTACGATCCATGGCAGGACCAGGGAGCAGATGTATACGGGGCTCGCCTCCTGGGAACCCGTACGGGAACTGAAACAGGAAATTTCGATCCCGGTCATCGGAAACGGGGATCTCTATACCGCCGAAGGCGTCTTTCAAAAAGCGGAAGAATCAGGAGCGGACGGGGTCATGCTGGCCCGGGGAATATTGGGTTACCCCTGGCTCATCCGGGATATCCGGGAATATTACGCCCATGGACGGGTCACAACGCCCGTGACGGACGCCGACAGGATCGGGATGGCCCTCTTTCATACGCGGCAGGCGCAAAAAGACAACGGAGACAGGACTTTCGTCTTCGAACTCCGGAAACATCTGTGCTGGTATTTGAAAGGAATCAAAAACAGCGCCTTTGTCAAAAACAGGATCAATCAAACGGAGGACTATGAGGAAATCACGGGAATCCTTGAAATATTGAAACAGGAAACAAAAGCGGACGCGGGAACATAAAATAATGCGGGGAGGGGGATATTCGTGGACGAAACCCCGATGATCAGACAGTATAATGCTATCAAAGAACAAAATAAAGACAGCCTGTTGTTTTACCGGATGGGGGATTTCTATGAAATGTTTTTTGAGGACGCGGTCACAGCCTCGCGGGAACTGGGCCTGACGCTGACAAAACGGAACAAGGAAAAGGGCGTGGACGTGCCGCTGGCAGGGGTCCCCTACCACGCCGTAGGCGGATATATCGCCAAATTGATCGCGAAAGGCTACAAAGTAGCGATCTGCGATCAGACCGAAGATCCCAGAGCCGCCAAAGGTCTGGTAAAGCGCGAAGTCACGAGAATCATTACGCCGGGAACCGTCATCGACCCCGAATACCTCGATGCCAAGACAAACAATTACCTGCTGGGAATCCGGATCGAAGGCGGCATTTGCGCCCTGGCCTGGGCCGATGTGACGACGGGGGAATTCCGGACCAGCGAATTTCGCTGCAAAGATACGGCTTTCAGAGTGTTGGGGGAAATCAACAAGCTGAAGCCCCGGGAAATTCTGCTGGAAGCAGGGACCTACGACGACTGGTATGAAAAACTGGCCGGTCACGCGACGATGGAAAACATCACGGTCAACAGAAGAGAAGCCTGCAAGAACGGCGAGCAGATCTTAAAAGATTATTTTCACGTGGTGTCTCTCGAAAGCTACGGCCTTTCAGGAAAAACAGGCGCCGTCTCCGTTTGCGCCCTGGTGCTCTCCTACCTGACGGAGCTGCAAAAAGGAAATGAACTGCCCATCGGGCGGATTCTTTATACGAACACCGAAAGCATTATGGAACTGAACCTCAACACCCAGCGAAATCTGGAAATTCTGGAGCGATTCCGGGAAAAAGGAAATCACGGCACGCTGGTTTGGGTGCTGGACCAATGCATGACGGCCATGGGATCGCGGCTTTTGAAGGTCATGATCAAAAATCCGCTGCTGAATCCCGGGGAAATCGAAAAAAGACAAGACGACGCAGAGATGTTTGTGAATAACGTCCTGCTGCGGGAGGAAATCCGGGCCCGGCTCAAAAATATTTATGACGTCGAGCGCATCATGGGAAAGCTCGTTTTGGGAAACGAAAACGGGAAAGACCTTGTGGCGCTCAAAATCTCCATCGGAAACGCCCTGGAAATCTTCGAACTCCTGGAAAATGCCGAAAGATTCGCAGCGGACAGGGAAGGTCTTCTCCGGATCCGGGACAAGATCGCCCGGGCCGTTGTGGATGATCCGCCTTTTTCCATCCGGGAAGGCAAGATGATCCGGGAAGGATACAGCGCCGAACTGGACGAACTGCGGGAAATATCCGGGAACGGAAAAGACTATCTGGCGGAACTGGAGACGAGGGAGCGGGAGCGGACAGGCATCAAGAGTCTCCGGATCAAATTCAACAAAGTCTTCGGCTATTTTATAGAAATCACCAAGACAAACGAAAAACTGGTCCCGCCTGAGTATATCCGCCGTCAGACCCTCGTGAACGCCGAGCGTTACACGGTGGCTGAATTGAAAGAACTGGAAGAGAAAATTCTGAACGCCGACGAGAAAATTGAAGCGCTGGAATACCAGCTATTTAAGGAGCTTTCGGGGGAAATCCGGACATACAGGGAATTGCTGCAGGATTTGGCGTGGCGGATCGCCTATCTCGACGTGATCTGCGATTTTGCCCATGTGGCCGTCAAAAATAACTACGTGCGGCCGGAAATCCATGAGGGCGCCGATCTTTCCATTACGGGAGGACGGCATCCGGTCGTGGAGAAACTGATCCCCCCGGGGGAATACGTCAAAAATAACGCCGAATTCAACGGGGAAAAGAAGCTCATTATTTTGACGGGACCCAATATGTCGGGGAAATCCACCTATATGAAGCAGATCGCGCTGATTCTGATCCTGACGCATATCGGCTCCTTTGTCCCGGCCGATTACGCCCGGATTCCCCTGACCGACAAAATATTTACGCGGATCGGCGCAAGCGACGACCTGCTTTCGGGGCAATCGACGTTTATGCTGGAAATGAGCGAAGTGGCCAATATTGTCCATAACGCCACCGAACGCTCCTTTATCATCCTTGACGAGATCGGAAGGGGCACGTCCACTTTCGACGGGATTTCCATCGCCACGGCCATTACGGAATACATCCACGAGCGGGTTTTCGCCAAGACCATTTTCGCAACCCACTACCATGAGTTGACCCAGTTGGAGGAAAAGCTGAAACGGGCGGCCAATTACCGGATCGAAGTCAGGGAAGCGGGAAAAGAAATCGTGTTTTTACGGGAAATCGTGCGGGGCGGCGCCGACAAATCCTACGGAATAGAAGTTGCCCGCCTGGCGGGCCTCCCCCGGGAGATTCTCGAGCGCTCCAAAGAAATTTTGCATAAATTGGAAGACCGGAAAGAACTTATCGAAAGTAGGATCAACAGCCGCCAGCTTGTGCTTTTCGGAACGGACGGCGACGTGGTCTTCGACGAGGAAGAGGCCGAGGGAAAGGAACGGGAGGCCAGGGAGCAGGAAATGGCCGTTGTCAAAGAAAAGGAACGTCGGGAACGGGAAGTGCTTTCGGCCCTGCGGGGGATTGACACGGACGGGTTGACGCCGATAGACGCGCTTTTATCGGTCAACCGCTGGAAAAAAATGCTGCCGTAAATCTTTTTAGGGAAAATCAGGACAGGTCGCGGAGACATACACATGAAGAAAAAAATCATCTACCTGCTTATTCTGATTCTCATCGGGGCCGTCGGATACTGGAATTATTTTTCCGACGAAGAATTGCCCGACGTCACGAATCAGCGCATAGAAACAAACGACGCGGTCTATGAGAACGAAGACTATTACGTGACCGCCAAGAAGCAGACGGATTTTTTGAAATCCAAGGATACATTCTTTTCCTTCGGAAAAGTGCTGCTCCTCAAGAAGGATACGACCATGCAGGCGGAGGATATTGCCCTGGACAAGGACAACAACATGAAGCTCCGCAAGCATATTATAGGCGACAGCAAAAGCGGCTGGCATCTGGAATCCGAACAGATGGACTATTTGAAAAAAGAGGAACTCATCACGTCGGAAGAGGGGGTAAAGGCCGTGGATACGGTCAAGAACCTCAGCATTTCCGGAAAATATTTTGAAAGCGACTCCCGGGTAACGTATATCCGTATGCGGGAAAACGTGACCATCGAAAGCAGCAAGCTGAAAATCACCGGGGACCGGGGCGAATATACCGATGAGCGGAAGGAAATGGTCCTTTCGGGAAGAATCAAAGCCTCGGGGGCGGATCGGGACAACAACCCCGTGGAAGGGGAATTTGAAAAACTGACCTACAATGTCGATACGAAGCTGATTACGACCGAAGACGATTTCTCCCTGCTCTACCGGGGCGTCAAACTCAGCGGCGGCAGAATGGTGGTCAACGAAACGGATGAATCCTTTGAAATCACTGAAAACGTGCGCTTTGAAGGAGGCGGCTTCCTCATTCGCGCCGAAAAAATTGAGCGGGCGGCGGGAAGCGACGTCGTCTTGATCGAAGGGCCCATCCGGGGCGGTAATGACGAATATTCTATCAAAGCCGAACACGGCGAATATCATATCGGCGAAAAAAAACTATATCTGCTGGCGCCGGAAAATCAACTGGAGATCACGTCCAAAAAAGGGGAGGTTCTCAGGGGAACCCGGATCATTTTTGACAATCAGGCCAATTTTGCCGAAATCATGAGCGCGACAGGGGTGGAATACCAATCGGAACAGGGCGTATTGCATACGAAGGTGATTCAATATGATCTCGCCGCGGGCGAGGTGATCCTCGAACATCCATTTACGTTCCGGGGACCGCGCTATGAGAGCGACGGCCGGGAGGCCCGCTATAAAACCCGGGAAAAGACAGGGTTCATGACATACGGCTACATCCTGGACAAAGAAAAAAATCAACGAATCGCCGGGGATGAAATCCGGGGCGACCGGGAGAGGAAATACTACGCGGCCAAAGGGAACGCGGAAATGGAAAACGAACGCTATTTTCTGAAGGCGCCCGAGGT
>JAISST010000025.1 GCA_031272945.1 Fusobacteriaceae bacterium | reverse complement strand
AGGGGGTCGCAAGTTCGAACCTTGCTATTCCGACCATTTTTGCGGGAATAACTCAGTTGGTAGAGTGTCAGCCTTCCAAGCTGAATGTCGCGAGTTCGAACCTCGTTTCCCGCTCCAATTTATAACATCATACGGTGACTGTAGTTCAGTTGGTAGAGCGCCAGATTGTGGATCTGGTTGTCGCGGGTTCGAGTCCCGTCAGTCACCCCAAGTGCGTCATTAGCTCAGCTGGTAGAGCACGCGACTTTTAATCGTGTTGTCACAGGTTCAATCCCTGTATGACGCACCATTTATTTGCCTGAGTGGTGAAATTGGTATACACGCCAGACTTAGGATCTGGTGCCGCAAGGCGTAAGAGTTCGAGTCTCTTCTCAGGCACCATGAAATTGACGCTCCGCTTGCGGAGTTTCCCCTGTGAAGGGGAGTTTTTTTATGCGCTTTTTCCCGGAAAATAAAAAAGACATACGCTTCCGTTGTCTTTTTTATGGTTCCGGTCTCATTATTTCGCAAGCAATTTTGTGATGCGCGGGCTCAGCGTCCCTTTGTTTTCTTTCAAATACTGAAGAACTTCCGCATCGTTGGAACTTTTTAATTTTTTTAACGTTCGCGCGCAAACCTTTATTTTCAGCAAATTTCCATTTATATTAATCGTGGCAACTTGTAGATTCGGTTTCCAGACTCTTTTGGTCAGTCTGTGCGAATGGGAAATCAGGTTTCCGCTGATTAGACCGGTTCCGGTTATTTCACATCTTTGCATCTAAAACACCTCTTTCGAAAATATCTCTGGCATGTAATTATATCATTAAAACGGAAAAATATCAAATATTTTTTTTGAAAAGAAGGGTTTTTCCGTTGAATTTGGCATTAATTCATTATTTCAGCAAAACAGGGGCTCTACACAAAAGTTTTGATATTTTCCGCCATCTGTGATAGAATGAAAATGATTGAATTCGCAAGTTACGGGAGGAAAATATGGATATCAAAAAGCTGTCCGAGGAATACGATTCCTGGATCATTGAAAAAAGACGGGAATTTCATGAACATCCGGAATTGTCTTTTGAGGAAAAATGGACGACGGGGCATATTATAGGAGAACTGGAAAAAATGGGCATCCCCGTTGAGACCTATGACGGCGTTTACGGCGCCATCGGCGCCATAAAAGGGGGAAAGGGTCCTGGGAAAACGGTGCTGTTGCGGGCGGATATCGACGCCCTGCCGGTAACGGAGCAGACGGGGCTTCCTTTTTGTTCGAAAATCGAAGGGAAAATGCACGCCTGCGGGCATGACGCCCATACGGCCATGCTTTTGGGCGCGGCCAAAATACTGGTTTCGCTGCGGGACCAATTGCGGGGCGAGGTGAAGCTTCTGTTTCAGTCGGCGGAAGAGAGTTGTTTCGGAGCGCGGTCTTACGTGGAGCGCGGCGCCCTCAAAGGAGTGGACGCCGTCTTCGGGATGCACGTATGGGGAACCCTCGACGCGCCCTTCATCAATTATGAAAACGGAAACCGGATGGCTTCCTGCGACAACTTCAAAATTATAATCCACGGGAAGTCGGCTCATGGCTCGGCGCCTCACCAAGGGCATGACGCCGTGGTTGCGGCCGCATCCGCCGTCATGAATATTCAGACCATGGCGAGCCGTTTCAACGATCCGCTGAATTCCCTCGTGATTACCGTAGGGACCATGAAAGGGGGAGAACGGGCCAATATCATCTCGAACTGCGTGGAAATGGAGGGGACGGTCCGGACATTTTCCAGAGAGGTTCGCGGAATGATTGAAGAAAAACTCCGAAAAATCGTGGAGGACTCCGCCGATGCGCTCGGATGTAGGGCGACATTGGAATACGATTATCTGCTGGATCCAGTAATCAATGAACACGAGGATCTTGTACGGATTTCCCGGGCCGCCGCCGTAAAACTGTTCGGCGCGGATATTCTCAAAGACATGCCGCAATTGATGGGATCGGAAGATTTTTCCATGCTGATGAAGGAAGCGCCGGGCGTTTACGGATTTATTGGCACCGTAAACAAAGAAAAAGGGTCGATCTACAGCAATCATGACAACAAATATACGGTGGATGAAGATGTACTCCATATGGGCGCGGCTCTGTACGCACAGTTTGCGCTGGACTATCTCGCGGAAACAGGGGGGAATTGAGTATGGAAATCAGAAAACTGGCTGAAAAATACAGAGACTATATCGTCGGTCGGCGGCGATACTACCACAGTCATCCGGAGCTTTCCATGCAGGAATTTGAGACGACAAAAGCCGTTCTGCGAGATCTGGAGGAAATGGGAATTCCTTCCGTTCCGTTTCGGGACCGGCTGCCGGGTTGCATAGGGACCCTTCAGGGAGGAAAACCGGGAAAAACGGTTCTGTTGCGGGCAGATATCGACGCCCTTCCCGTCTCCGAAAAGACCGGGTTGCCCTATGCCTCTCAAAATCCGGGAGTTATGCATGCCTGCGGACACGACACCCACATCGCCATGCTTTTGGGCGCGGCAAAAATACTCAAAGACCTGCAAAATGAACTCTCCGGGACGATAAAGTTTCTGTTTCAGCCCGCGGAAGAATTTATCGGGGGCGCCAAAGAAGTGATCAATCAAGGATTCCTGAAAGGCGTGGACGCTTGTTACGGCATCCATTCCATGTCGGGTCTCGAAACGGGGAAAATGAATTTTACTTACGGGGAACGTATGGCTTCGGCCGACGCCTGTACGCTGAAGATCAGAGGATACGGCGCCCATGGATCGGCGCCCCACCTGGGTAAAGATGCCATTGTCGCGGCTTCGGCCGTGATTATGGGCATTCAGACCATTGTGAGCCGGATGAACAATCCTTTAAACCCTCTGGTGATCACCATCGGGAAGGTGGACTGCGGAAGACGCTTCAACATCATCGCCGACGAGGCGACGCTGGAAATGACGATCCGCTGTTTCGACAAGAAACTCCGGGAACAGGTGATTCCTTATATCCGGGAAAAGACGGAGACCATTGCCGCAGCCTATGGTTGCACGGGGACGCTCCTTCACAGCGGAGGACTTCCCGCCGTTTTCAACAACGACCGACATTTGGTGGAAATCGCGCAAAACGCTGTAATCAAACTTTATGGAACTTCAGCCCTCAGCGAAATGGAAAAACTGACCGGATCGGAAGATTTCGCCTGGTATCTCGAAAGCACTCCGGGAATTTATGGAATTTTGGGCGTGCGAAGCGCAGTGGTTCCGGGATCGGAAATGAGCATGCATCACGAATGCTTTGCCCCCGACGAAAGGGCCCTTGAAACGGGCGCCGCCGTCAACGCCCAGTTCGCCTTTGATTTTTTAAATGAGTAGTACTTTTAACAAAACGGTTTATCGGGGAGAGAAAATGTTGGATATGGAATATATTGACGATGAAGTAAAAAATAGAATTGAACAATTGCGCGGGCAACTTTCCGTGTACAGCGAATGGTATTACTCCAAAAACGAGTCTTTGATTTCCGATGTGGAATTTGACAGGCTCCTGAAGGAACTGGAAGAATTGGAAGCGCAATATCCGCAGTTCCGGAAGGAAAATTCCCCGACGGCCGTTGTGGGTTCCAGCCTGAAGGAGACAAAATTCCGGAAGGTTCGACACAAAAAACCCATGCTGAGTCTCAGCAACAGCTACAATATCGGGGATGTGGCGGGATTTGCCGAGCGGATCTACAAAGCCCTCGACTATCGTTACCGGGATCTTCCGTTTATATTGGAGCTCAAACTGGACGGAGCCAGCATCAGCCTGCAGTATGAGGAGGGGAAACTCATCCGGGGCGTGACCCGGGGCGACGGGATCGAAGGGGAGGACGTGACGGAGAATATTTACACGATTTCCGGAATCCCCAAGGTTTTACCCGCCTCTCTGACGCTGGAAGTCCGGGGAGAGATTGTTCTGCCCAAATCCAAATTCGCGCGGCTCAATGAAAAACGCCTCGCCGAAGGGGAAGAAATATTCGCGAACCCGCGGAACGCCGCCAGTGGAACACTCCGGCAGCTGGATTCCTCCGTTGTGGCGGGACGCGGACTCGACGCTTATTTTTACTTTCTGGTGGATGCCGAAAGCTATGACATCCACACTCATAGCGCGAGCATTGCGTATCTGGAAAAGCTGGGATTTCAGACGACAGGCATTTTTGAAAAGATTTCCTCTCTGGAGGAAATGGAAAAACGAATCGCCTTTTGGGAAGCGGAAAGGGAAAAACTGGACTATGAAACCGACGGCATGGTCATCAAACTCGACGACATGGATCTGTGGGAAGAGGTCGGCTATACGACAAAGTCCCCCCGTTGGGCCATCGCCTATAAATTTCCCGCAAAGCAGGTCACCACAACGCTGCGGGGAGTCACGTGGCAAGTGGGACGCACCGGAAAGCTCACGCCCGTGGCGGAGTTGGAGGAAACGGAACTATCCGGTTCCAGAATCAAACGCGCCAGCCTGCACAATCTGGACGAGATTCGCAGAAAGGATATCCGGATCGGAGACAGAGTCTTTATCGAAAAAGCGGCCGAAATTATCCCCCAGGTTGTAGCCCCTGTAAAAGAACTTAGAAACGGATCGGAAAAGGAAATTCCGGAACCTGCGGTCTGTCCCTCCTGCGGCGGGCCACTGGAGAGAGAAGAGGGACTGATTGACCTCAAATGCGTGAATCCCCTCTGTCCCGCGGTTATCCAGGGGACCTTCGAATATTTTGTCTCCCGGGACGGGATGAACATCAGCGGTCTCGGAAGCAAAATCGTGGAAAAATTTTTAAAACTGGGCTATATCAAAGACGTGGCGGACATCTATCATCTGAAGGAACATCGGGCCGAAATGGCGGAACTGGACAAGATGGGGGAGAAAAGCGTCGAAAACCTGCTGATTTCCATCGAGGAAAGCAAAAAGCGCCCTTATGCCAAAACGCTCTACGCCCTGGGCATTCCCAATGTGGGAAAATTTCTGGGAAATCTGCTGGCGAAGAAAAGCAAAAACATTGACGCCCTGGCCCGGATGAGCGTGGAAGAACTGCTTTCCATAGGAGATGTGGGCGATAAAATCGCCAACGCCGTCTATGATTTTTTCCGTTCAGAAAAAAATCTCGCCCTCATACAAAAGCTCAAAGAGGCCGGCGTCAATTTCGCCTATGAGGAAAATGAGGAAGCGGCGGAAGGGGAAAAAGATGCGCAAAATCCCTTCCGGGGAAAGACCTTTCTTTTTACCGGGAAACTCTCCCGGTTCAAGCGAGAAGATATCCGGGATATCGTGGAGGCCCTCGGCGGCGAAAACCTGTCCGGAGTCAGCAAAAAACTTGACTATCTGATCGTCGGGGCCGACGCCGGAAGCAAGCTGGAGAAAGCCAGGGCCCTGGGGACGGTCACAATTATGACGGAGGAACAGTTCCTCGCTCTGTGCGGCGACAGGATAAAATTTTGAATTCGTACTTTTACATTTGACTATATCGGCGTTTTGTGATAGCATATTATATAGAGAACGAAAGAAGCTTATATTGAATAATGAAGTGAGGCAAATACATGATCGGAATATTCAAATCCTTATTCGGGACAAAAAATGACAGGGAACTGAAACGAATCGGCAAAATTGTGGAAGAAGTCAACAAGCTGGAACCACAGATGAAAGAACTGACGGACCGTCAGATGCGTGAGAAAACGCTGGAATTCAAAGAACGGCTCGCAAAGGGGGAAACCCTCGAAGATATTCTCGTCGAGGCCTTCGCCCTCGTCCGGGAAGCGTCTATCAGAACATTGGGCCAACGGCATTACGACGTGCAGATCGTCGGCGGCGTCGTGCTCCATGAGGGGAAGATCACCGAAATGAAGACCGGCGAGGGAAAAACGCTTGTGGCCACCTGCCCCGTCTATTTGAACGCCCTTTTGGGAAACGGCGTCCATATTATCACGGTCAACGATTATCTCGCCGCCAGAGACAGGGACAACATGGGCAGGATCTATGAGTTTTTAGGTCTTTCCGCGGCGGTCATCCTGAACGATATGTCCAAGGAAGAAAGAAAGCGAGCCTATCAAGCGGATATTACCTACGGGACAAACTCGGAATTCGGCTTTGACTATCTGCGGGACAACATGGTCACGAACATTGAGGATAAGGTCCAGCGAAAACTGAATTATTGTATCGTCGACGAGGTGGACTCCATCCTGATCGACGAGGCCAGAACGCCTTTGATCATCTCGGGGGCTTCCAACGACGTCATCGAAATGTACAAGATCTTTCGGCAAGTTGCGAATCTTCTGGATCGCAGCATCGAAACGGAAAAGATCAAAGACATCAAAGCCAAAAGACTCATTCCCATTACCGATAAAATCTGGGGCGATTACGAAATCGACGAGAAATCGAAAAATGTGGTCCTGACGGAAAAAGGCGTCAAGAAAGTGGAAAAACTGCTGAAGCTGGACAACCTCTATTCGGCGGAGCACATTGAGCTGACCCATTATCTGACCCAGGCCTTGCGCGCAAAGGAACTTTTCATCCGGGACAAAGATTATCTCGTCCGGGAGGGGGAAGTCATCATTATCGACGAATTTACAGGGCGCGCCTTGAACGGCAGACGGTATTCGGACGGTTTGCACCAAGCTCTGGAAGCGAAGGAAAACGTTACGGTAGCAGGGGAAAATCAGACGCTGGCCTCCATTACGCTGCAAAATTATTTCCGGATGTATCAGAAACTCGCGGGCATGACGGGAACTGCCGAAACGGAAGCGGCGGAATTCATGCACACCTACAGCCTCGAGGTCGTCGTGATTCCCACGAACCGACCCATGATCCGGAAAGACAACCTGGATCTTGTCTATAAGACAAAAGAAGAGAAAATCAACGCCATCGTCAATAAAATAAAAGAACTGTACGAGAAGGGGCAGCCGGTTCTGATCGGGACCATCTCCATCAAAAGTTCCGAAGAGTTGTCCGAGCGGCTCAAAGCGGAGAAAATTCCCCACAACGTCCTGAACGCCAAATACCACGCGAAAGAAGCGGAGATCGTAGCCCAGGCGGGAAGATACAAATCCGTGACCATCGCTACAAACATGGCGGGTCGGGGAACGGACATCATGCTGGGGGGAAATCCTGAATTCATGGCCATCAAGCAGGCAGGCAGCAGGGAGGCGGACAATTTCAAGGAAGCCCTCGCAAAATTTACAGCCCAGTGCGAAACGGAACGTCAGCAGGTGCTCGAAACCGGGGGACTCTTTATTCTGGGAACCGAGCGGCATGAATCCCGCCGGATCGATAATCAGTTGCGCGGAAGATCCGGCCGTCAGGGAGACCCCGGAATGTCCGAATTTTATCTCTCTCTGGAAGACGATCTCATGCGTCTCTTTGGTTCAGACCGGGCCAAAAAGGCCATGGAGCTCCTGAAATATCCCGAAGGGGAACCCATCATGCATTCCATGGTCAACAGAAGGATCGCCTCCGCTCAAAAGCAGATTGAATCCCTCAATTTTGGAAGAAGAAAGAGCCTTCTGGAATTTGACGACGTCATGAACAAGCAGCGTTCGGCCATTTATGCCAGCAGAAACGAGGCGCTGGGGATAGACGACCTCGAGGAAAGCATAGAAAACATGCTGCGGGATACCGTGCAAAACCAGATTGCCTTCCGTTTTCAGGGTGATTTCAAAGAAGATTGGGACATCAAGGGACTGGCGGAGTATCTCTTTGAGAAATACGGCTATGAATTGGAAGACCTTGAGGAATACAAAGCCCACAGCATAGAGGAATACGGGAATATACTCTATGAACGACTTCTTGCCATTTACCGGGATAAGGAAAAAAATCTCGGACCCGACGTTATGCGGAAACTCGAAAAGTATATCCTCCTTGACGTCGTAGACGGCCGCTGGAGAGAACATCTGAAATCTCTCGACGGACTTCGGGAAGGAATCTACCTGCGGGCTTACGGACAGAAAGACCCCATTGTAGAGTACAAGCTCCTGTCCGGAGAAATGTATGAGACCATGCTGACAACGATCAAAGAGCAGACAACTTCCTATCTCTTCAAGGTGGTCATCCGGAATCCCGACGAGGGAATCCCGGAACCCAAGGATGAAGGAATCGAAGAGGTGGAATACAGCGGCGGCGATGAGAATGCCATTGACGGAAAACCCAAAGAGGCGGAGCCTTCCAGAAACGCGCCCTGTCCCTGCGGAAGCGGAAAGAAGTACAAAAACTGCTGCGGCAGGATCAAAAAATAACAATTTCAGAATAATATCAAACTATCTGATTCAAGGAGGTAAAATGAAAAAATTATTCCTGGCCTTTTTACTTGTAGTATCGTTTCTATCGTTCGGAGCGATTTTCAAAAACAGCGATCCCGCGGAATTACGATACGCACTGACCTACGAATCGGCTAAAAACTGGGACAAAACCATTGATGACATTATCCGGAAAGAGGCATACATTGAAGATTGGTACGGCGAGGACGGCGTCATCATCTATCTGCGGCGCAGCGGAATCATGAAGGAAAAAGAATTCCAGTTTCTGATGTCGCTGAGCAAGAAAAACGAGCTGGAAATTACGCCCGCGGAGTTTAACGATTTCGTAGACCTTGTGGATAAATACCGGAAGAAGATGCCCCGGACCTTCAGTCTGAAAGCGGAAAACATCAAAAACCCGGCGGGTTTGGCGAAAATGATGGTGCTTGAAGGATCCGTCGCCACATTCAGCAATCCCTCATCCCACATCAAACTTATTGCCGATCCCGGCGATTGGGCGGAATTGACGGCCCTTTCCAAGAAACGGGACTTCGATAAAAAAGATGTGAAGCAACTGCGGAAAATCCTCAACAATATTTTGAAGAAAGACACGCTCTTTGACCGGGAAGCCTGGTTCAACAAGGAAATGTCCGCAAGAGTAAAGCAGTTGGACGAGCTCAATTCCGGGCTGGGCGTAGGAAAACGCGAACGGAACAATATCAACGCCAAGGCGCTTTATGTGGCCTATCCCGAATTCTTGTCCAGACTGGACCACTGGGGGAAATAGGGAGAAACGCGCGGTATACGAAATCGAAAAAGCAGGCGGCAAAATGAATTATTTTGCCGCCTTTTTCGATGTTTTATCAGGTTCTTCCTTGACCTTGTCGTTTTCGTTTTGTTTCGGCTTCTTGATTTCCCGGCTCCCGCCGACGCCAACGCCGATGCCGACATGAGGAAATAAGGGGATGCCCACGCCGATGCCAACGCCGCTGGAGCAGGCGCTCGTCAGAAGCGCGAGAAACAGTAGCGTGATCGTGATTTTCTTAAAAAATCCGGATGGTTTCATGTTTCGTCCTCCTGTTCTCAAAGATATTCAGCGTCAGGATTGGGTACTACTATATTTTACCACAGTTTCCGGGGTTTGGCAAGGGGGAGGGGGGATTATTCCTCCAGCAAAAGATCCGGGATATTCCGGATTTTGATGCCGTTGTAATCTTTGAAAGGCAGCCGGTCCATGGTCAGAATCCACTTTTCGTGGTTGTCTTTCATTCGTTCCAAGGGCTTCAGCTCCCGCTCCAAAGTCACGGGATCCATGACAGAAGCCGCAACCTGACAATAAATCAACTCATCCAGATTCCGCGCCACAAAATCAATCTCCAAGTCGTCGGATTTTCCGATATTCACACGATATCCCCGCCGCAAAAATTCAAAATACACGACATTTTCCAGTATTCTTCCGTAGTCCCTGACGCCGCCCGACAAGAGAAGCGTCCGAATACCCGTATCCGTCAGATAATACTTGGCCAGGGTTTTCAAAAGCAACTTTCCCTTAAGGTCGTAACGGACCGCCTTATAAATGATAAAAGCCTCTTCGAGGTATCTCAAATAGTTTTCGACGGTCTCGCTGGAGGTCTTCTGCCCTGCGTTCGAAAGAAAATCCGCGATTTTTTTCGCTGAGACGAGATTGCCGATATTGTCCGCGAGGTATTTCAACAGATTTTCCAGCAAGGGCGGATCCTTAATTTTGTTTCGCGTTACGACGTCCTTCATGAGGATCGTGTTGTAAATGCCGGAGAGGAAATCCATGTTGGCGTGAGGCGTTTCGATAATGTCGATCCGCCCCGGGAAGCCGCCATATTCCAGATAATCTGCAAAGGCTTTTCCGGTATCGCCGCCGACGGCGAAGTCAATAAAATCGAGATATTCTTTGAAGGAGAGGGGGAGCATTTTGATTTCGACATAGCGACCCGTCAGATAGGTCGAGAGCTCTGAAGATAGCAATTTCGCGTTGGAACCGGTCAGGTATATGTCGAGATCGGAGTTCAGGAAAAGGGCGTTGACGGTGATCTCCCAGCGGGGGATCCGCTGGATTTCATCCAGCAGGAGATAGTATTTTTTTCCTTTTTCCGGAGCCTGTTCCGTAATCAGGTCGTACAGGGCTTTGTGATCCATGCCGTCATAGCGGAATTCCTCAAAGTTATGTTTTATGATCTGATCTTCTCTTACGCCATTTTCCAGCAAATGCGCTTTGAAAATTTCCAGCAGCATGGATTTGCCGGATCGTCTGATGCCGGTCACGACTTTGATTATAGGTTTGTCTATGAAGGGGGATAGTTTTTTCAGATAGACGGGACGATTTCTCATAAGTTTACTCACCTCTTTTTTAAGTATAACTGAAAAAGTTGGAAAAAGCAAGAAGTTTTTCGGTTGTGGGTGAAAAAATGAGAAGAATGGTTCCCACTTGACAACACGTATAATACGTGCTATCATTGAAATATAATAAAACTCCCGGGATACTTATTACCATCCTGCTTATGGTTCCGTGGTCGTCCCGTACCATTCTACGGATATAAAAAAGGGACTGCTACACGGTATATTAAAGAAAGCAGGGTTACTAAAGCTTAATTAATGTGGAGGTTTTCATGAAAAAATATTATCCGGCAATATTTCATGCCGCGGAAGAAGGGGGATTTTGGGTGGATTTTCCCGATCTGGACGGATGTTTCACACAGGGAGAAACTTTGGAAGAATCCAAAAACATGGCATTCGAAGCCTTAAACGAATACCTGATTGCGCTGCAGGCAGAAAACGCGCCGATTCCTGAGCCTTCAAAACTTGAAACCATAAAAGTAAAAAAAGACGACTACGTAACTCTGATCGAAACGGATACCATCAAATATAAAAAAGAAATCGGGACTCTTTCCGTAAAAAAGACTCTGACCATTCCCGGTTGGTTGAATTCCCTCGCTAAGGAAAAAAAGATCAATTTTTCTCAAGTCTTTCAGGCTGCCTTAAAAAAAGAACTGGGCTTGAATTAGCAATCAAATCGTGAAAATACGCCATAAATCAAAATGCGCCGCGGCCCGTTGGGCCGCGGCGCACACTTATATGGCGGTCAGTTCGTGGGCCTGCGGCCCACGAACTGACCGGAAAAACCATAGAAAACCAAACGGGCCTGGCCCGCCCTTTTTTTAATAAGGAGGATATCCCCCTTACCTCCTCCTCGCGTAATACCAAATCTCATAATTATATCGTTTTTCCGTCTTCTTCTCCTCAAACACCGAAGAAGAAAGCAGATAATACTGCGAATTGGTCTTGGTCCCGGAATAAGAGGAGGCATAGAGCACATCCGTCGCGCCTACCTTCTTGCAATGTCTCCGGATCTTTTTCAGAATATCGCGCCTTCCGCCCGCTTCGATGGCGGCGGTCCCGATGAGGACATATCCGTCGTTTGTCATTTCCTTCCCGTCCCGGATCAGGTTTTCGGAAGAAACAATCCTTGGTTCCTGCCCCTTTCTCAGAAGGATCAGATCCGGTCTTTTTTCCGCGTCAACCACGGGTCGGTATGACCGGGAGAAATTTGAAAGAATACCGGCAGACAAATCGACGCCTAAAACAGTCAACAATAATATGAGCAAGATACATATGCTTGTTTTCTTCATTTACAACCTCAATGCAGATACATTTAGTCAAATATAATTCCCGCAGAATCATATTATAACATAAACCCAAGGAGATTTCAATAATAATATACAATATATGTATTTTATAAATTCGCCGCCCCGATGATTCCGGCGTCATTTCCCAGCTTCGCCTGCTCAATCTCCGCAATCTTGATCTTGTTTCCCGCGTATGTAAACCGTTTCACATATTCCCGGAGCGGCTTGATCAGCGCCTCCCCCTGATTGGATACGCCGCCCGACAAGAGAATTTTATCCGGTCGGAATACGTTGATGATATCAATCAAGCCTTCTCCCAGATACATAATGTAGTCTTCCACTACTTTTTTTGCGACAGGATCTCCCGCCTTCGCCGCTTCAAAAGGCGTGAGCCCGCTTATTTTGTCGAGATCGCCGCCGGTCAGCTTGTGGATGAGAGAATCGGGATGGCTTTCTGCCGCCTTTCTTGTTTCCCGGATCAGCGCTGTGGCGGAGGCATAGGCCTCAAAACAGCCTCTTCTTCCGCAGGTGCAGAGTTCTCCGTTTACGACAAGGACCATATGTCCCATTTCCGTCCCGCCTGGCGCCCCGCTTTCGTACAGTTTCCCGTCCAGGATGATGCCGCCGCCCACCCCTGTGCCCAGCGTTATCATGACCATGTTCCGGATTCCGCCGGCGCCTCCCGCCACAAATTCGCCCAAAGCCGCGCAATTTGCGTCATTGGATAATTTAACGGGCAGATCCACATACTTTCTCAACTCGTCGGCCAGAGGGACGTCTTCCCAGTAGAGATTATTCGCGAACAGTATTTTTCCATGGATAAAATCCACGGTTCCCGGACAGCCGATTCCGATGGACCGGCAGTCCGACAGCGGAATACCGTTTACGTAGAGCAGATTATGCAAAGCGTTTGCTATATTTCGGACCACCTTGGGAAAGCCCGCTTCCATTTCACTCTTGATGGAGGTTTTAAAAAGAATTTCATTCTTGTCATTGATCACGCCAAACTTGATATTTGTGCCGCCGATATCAATTCCGATCCTGTATTTTCCCTTTTCCATATCGAACTCCTCTGTTACGGTTTTCTTTTTTCCCGCTTCTGTCTCTTTTATCATTTTACACGCTTTTGAGAAAATTTTCAACAGAAAAACAAAAAACGAAAAGGATTTGGGATTGACGCGGGGAAATATAATTGTTATAATAGGAAAGACCGAGCGGGAGGAAAGCCATGATAATGGAGGATTACCACATCATCTATACGCCTCTGGAGAAAGTTTCTCTCAAGAATTTTGACGAGAAGAAGCTTTTTCATTTGCGTTCCCTGGGCATGGGGACCGTATACGACCTGCTCTATTATTTTCCGCGGGCCTACGACGACAGGACGAATATCAAGACCATCGATCAGCTCCGTATCGACGAATACACAGTCGTAAAGGCGACCATCGCCAAGATTACCGCGCCCCCCACCCGGACGGGCCTCAAAATGGTCAAAGCCACCGCCATGGACGGAACCGGCGTTTTGGAACTGGTCTGGTTTCAGATGCCATATTTGCGGAAAAGTCTCAAGATCGGAGAGGAATACGTGTTTATCGGTCAGGTGAAACGGGGCTATACGTTCCAGATGGTCAATCCGGAATTCAAACTTATGGCCTCCCAGGCAAAAATGCAGGACGGGGAAATTCTCCCCATTTACAGCTCATCCAAGGATCTGCCCCAAAATATGTTCCGCAGGATCGTCCACAACTTTCTATCCACATACGGAGATAAATTTTGTGAGAACATCCCCGGGGAAATTCTGGAAAAGCATCATTTGCCGGGCAGAAAAGAAGCGTTGCGGGAAATACATTTTCCGTCGAATCCCAGAGCCCTGGAGGAAGCCAAACGCCGTTTCGCGGTGGAAGAGCTGCTTGTGTTGGAAATGGGAATCCTTGAAAAAAGATATGTTCTGGATCAGCAAAAATCCATGAAATATGTGTTAGAAGACAAAAAAAATCTCGTAAAAAAGTATCTGAGCTCCCTCGGCTTCGCTCTGACCGATTCTCAGAAAAAGGTCATTACGGATATCTACAAGGAATTATCCGGCGGAAAAATCGTGAACCGGCTGCTGCAAGGGGACGTGGGTAGCGGAAAAACAGTGGTTTCCATGGTTCTTCTGCTCTACATGATCGAAAACTCCTATCAGGGGGTCTTGATGGCGCCGACGGAAATTCTCGCGACCCAGCATTATCTTTCAGTCCGGGACACTTTTTCGCAATTGGGGGTGGAAGTGGGACTGTTGACGGGCTCTTTCAAAGGAAAAACCAAGGAAAAACTCCTGCGGGATATCCGGGAGGGAAAAATAGGAATTGTCATCGGCACCCACGCTTTGATTGAGGAAAATGTGGAATTCAAACAGCTGGGACTCATTGTGATTGACGAGCAGCACCGATTCGGCGTGATCCAGCGAAAAAAATTACGGGACAAAGGTCTTTTGGCAAATCTTGTGGTCATGAGCGCCACGCCGATCCCCCGATCATTGGCTCTCAGCATCTACGGGGATTTGGATATATCCGTCATCAATGAACTCCCTCCTTATCGAAAGCCTGTCCGGACAAAATGGATCAGCAATTATACAGACGCCGGCCTTATGTACGACTTTATCGGGAAGAAACTGGCCCAGGGAAAACAGGCGTATTTTGTGGCGCCGCTCATTGAGGAAAGTGAAAAGCTCTCGGCGAAATCCGTGGAGGAACTCTACGGAGAAGTGCGGAAGCAATTGCCCGATTATCGGATCGGCATCCTGCACGGCAGAATGAAGGGCAGCGAAAAAGACGACGTCATGGAGCGGTTCAAGAAAAAAGAACTGGACATCCTGGTTTCCACCACCGTGATTGAGGTGGGGGTGGACGTACCCAACGCGACGGTGATGGTCATAGCCAATTCGGAACGTTTCGGTCTGTCGGCTCTGCATCAGCTCCGGGGACGTGTCGGACGGGGACCGGACCAATCCTATTGCTTTCTCGTGTCCTATACGGACAACGCCGTATCCAAATCCCGGCTTTCGATTATGGAAGAGACAAATGACGGCTTCCAGATCGCCGAGGAAGATTTGCGGCTCCGGAAGGCCGGAGAGCTCTTCGGGGTCCGGCAGAGCGGATTCAGCGATCTGCGGTTCATCGATATTATCCATGACGTCAAGACCATCCAGCTCGTCAAAGAAACCTGCGAGGCGTATCTGCAATCCCACGGAGGAAAACTGGCCAATCCCTTTCTCGCGGCGGATATCGCCGAGAAATTCCGTGAGAGCTGAGGAACCGGCATAAAAAGCACAGGGATTCCCGTTGACAAATCGTCGGTTTTCTTCTATAATGGTAATACACACAGAAGTTTGTTCTGGTGATTTTAATATCCTGTGGTGATGAGAGATGACAGCGGCGTTTTTTGACATTGACGGCACAATCTACCGGAATTCTCTTCTGATAGAGCATTTCAACAAACTGATCCAGTACGATCTCGTGGACGCCGGCGTCTACGACAGTCGGGTCAAGGAAAGCTACAAGCTCTGGGACGAGCGGAAAGGCGATTACGACAAATATCTGGAAGAGGCGGCAGAAACCTATACGGAGGTCATCCGGGGACTTCCGGCCAACTACAACGATTTTGTCTCCGACCAGGTGCTGGATATCAAAGGAGGAAAAGTATACAAATATACTAGTGGAATGATCAAATGGCACAAGGAACAGGGACATCTCGTAATTTTTATCTCGGGCAGTCCGGATTTTTTGGTCTCGCGCATGGCTGCGAAACTGGGCGCCGATGACTATTGCGGATCGGTCTATCAGGTCGAAGACGGAAAACTGACCGGAAAGATTTCCCCCATGTGGGATTCGGGACACAAATTGGAAGCCATCGACCGGTTCTGCAAAATCTATGATATTGATTTATCGAAAAGTTACGCCTATGGAGACACAAACGGAGACGTGACCATGCTCCGGATGGCAGGCCGTCCGCGAGCGGTCAATCCATCGGCGGAACTGCTGCGGGCCATCAAAAATGACGAAACCTTGAAAAACAAGACAGAAATTATCATCGAACGGAAAGACGTAATCTATCGGGTCAACGCCGATGTGGATACGATCGGAATGTGAAAAGCACAAAGGCGGTTTATTATGAACAGATTCCATGTCGGCGTAGACGTAGGCTCTACTACAATCAAAGTAGTTTGTCTCAATGAAAACAATCAGATTCTATATTCTTTATACCAGCGCCATCTTTCGAGTGTACGGGAAACGACGAAAAACCTGGTTTTGGAGTTTTTAAAATTCATGGAAGAGCGCTACGGCACGGACAATTCCTACCGAATGTGTTTTACCGGATCCGCAGGCATGGGAATTGCCGGGTTTATCAATATGCCCTTCGTTCAGGAAGTCATCGCCTGCCTGGAGGCGGTCCAGAAACTCATTCCCGACACGGACGTGGCCGTGGAATTGGGGGGAGAAGACGCGAAGATCACTTTCCTCAAAGGTTCTATAGACCAGCGGATGAACGGATCCTGCGCGGGCGGGACCGGCGCTTTCATTGACCAGATCGCGACGCTTCTCAATACTGACGCCGCCGGTCTCAATGAACTCGCCAAAAATTATGATACGGTGTATCCCATCGCGGCCCGTTGCGGCGTTTTTGCCAAGACAGACATCCAGCCGCTTCTCAACGAAGGGGCGAAAAAGGAAAATATAGCGGTTTCCGTGTTGCAGGCGGTTGTCAATCAGACGATCACAGGCCTCGCGGGCGGAAAGAAAATCACGGGAAAAGTGGCCTTTCTCGGAGGTCCCCTCTTTTTTTTGAGCGAATTGCGAAAACGTTTTATTGAAACTTTGCATCTGACAGAGGAAAACGTGATCTTTCCCGACAACTCCCAGCTGTTTGTGGCCATGGGAGCGGCGCTGTACGCGCGGGAAAACGCGCCCGAACTCTCCGGGGAAGATATCCGCGACAAAATTACGGAACTGGGCCGAAGAGAAATGTCCGACACGACGAGACTGCCGCGGTTTTTTCAAAGCAAGGCCGAACTCAAAGAATTTCGGGAGAGGCACGGCAAAGAAACCCTGGCTTCCGGAAATCTCATCACATATCGCGGCGATGCCTACCTGGGAATAGACGCTGGATCCACAACGATCAAGGCCGTCCTTGTTTCGGAAGACAACAGGATTTTGTATTCCTTTTACGCGGGAAACAACGGGGCGCCCCTGGAAACCATCATCAAGGCGCTCAAGGAAATCTATGAGCTGCTGCCCAAAGGCGTCGTGATCCGCTCTTCCTGCGTAACGGGATACGGGGAAAATCTTCTGAAAACGGCGCTGAAGATCGATGTCGGCATCGTGGAAACCATGGCCCATTATCAGGGCGCGAAATTTTTCAGACCCGATGTGGATTTCATCCTCGATATCGGCGGACAGGATATGAAATGTCTCAAAATAGAAGACGGGGTGATTTCCTCCATTCTGTTGAACGAAGCCTGTTCCTCGGGCTGCGGGTCTTTTCTGGAAACATTCGCAAAATCTCTGGATCTCTCCATAGAAGAATTCGCGAAACTGGGATTGACAGCGGAATCTCCCGCCGATCTTGGAACCCGTTGTACGGTCTTTATGAATTCCAAGGTGAAGCAAGCGCAGAAAGACGGAGTCAATGTGGCCGATATTTCGGCGGGTCTCTCTTATTCGGTTATCAAGAATACGCTTTTTAAAGTGATCAAGATCAAAAATAAGGAAGAACTGGGCGAACACATCGTAGTACAGGGCGGGACCTTCCTCAACGACTGTGTACTCCGGGCTTTCGAACTCATTTCCGGGCGGGAGGTCATCAGGCCCAACGTCGCCGGTCTCATGGGAGCTTTCGGCGCCGCCCTGGTGGCTAAAGAGAACGCCGGAGAGCGCTCCACCATGCTTTCCTATGACGCGCTGGAGCGTTTCAGCTATACGACAAACCTGACGCGCTGCGGGCTCTGTACGAACAACTGTCTTTTGACGATCAACAAATTCGAGGACGGCGGCCGTTTCATATCGGGCAACCGTTGCGACAATCCTTTGGGGAATCTCCGGCGTGAGAGCGCGCCCAACATGTTCGAATACAAATACAACAGGCTGTTCAACTACAAGCCGCTGGAACCGAGCCAGGCTTTCCGAGGGGAAATCGGAATACCGCGGGTATTGAATATCTATGAATCATATCCTTTTTGGTTTACGCTCCTTACAAGGCTGGGTTTCCGGGTCATCCTGTCGGACGATTCCTCCAAAAAGCTCTACGAAAAAGGAATCGACACCATTTCAAGCGATACGATCTGCTATCCCGCGAAACTGGTGCACGGGCACATTATCAATCTTGTGGAAAAGGGAATCAAGCGCATTTTCTACCCCTGCGTCATGTTTGAGGAAAAAGAGGACAAAAAATCCCAAAACCAGTACAACTGTCCCGTAGTCATGTCCTATCCCGAAGTGATCAAACACAATATGGATATTTTACGGGAGCGGAATATCGATATCATGACGCCTTTTTTCTCTTTTGAAAACTGGGAAATCCTGGAACGCACGGTATTGGAAGAATTCAGCAAATTCAGCGTGACGCGCTTCGATGTGCATTTGGCGGTGGACGCCGCGCTCAAGGAGCGCTTCCGCTACAGGAAAGACCTGAAACAAAAAGCCCTTGAGATCATCCGGAATCTGGACGCAGAAGGAAAGCCGGGGATCGTCATTGCCGGAAGGCCCTATCATCTGGACAAGGAAGTCCACCACGGCATCCCCAATATCGTCAATTCCTTCGGGATCGCGGTGCTTTCGGAAGATTCCGTGGCCCTTCTCGCTTCCATGGACGAAGACCTGCGGGTCGTGGACCAGTGGACCTACCATTCGCGCCTGTATCGGGCCGCCGCTTATGTGGGAAAGTCCAAAAATCTTGAATTGGTGGAATTGAACAGCTTCGGCTGCGGTCTCGACGCCGTCACGACGGATCAGGTGGCGGAATTGCTCTCGAATCACGGAAAGACCCACACGCTATTAAAGATAGACGAAATCAGCAATCTCGGCGCCGTCAGAATCCGGCTGCGCAGTCTTTTAGCCGCCCTTGACTACAAGAAAAAACAGATCGCCGGTACGATCCGGAAAAGAATTTACCAAAAAATGCCCTTTACCCAGGAAATGCGCTACAAGTATACGATCCTTGTTCCCCAGATGGCGCCGATGCATTTCGATTTGATCAAAACGGCCTTTTCCATGGAAGGCTACCGTCTCGTGGTCCTGGAAGAAAATACGAAAGCGCTGGAATGCGGGTTGAAATATGTCAATAACGACGCCTGTTATCCCTCGATCCTCGTCATCGGGGAACTGATATCGGCGCTCCAGTCGGGGGAATATGACCTCAACCGGGTGGCCTGCATGATCTCCCAGACCGGTGGAAGCTGTCGGGCGACCAATTATATGGGATTCTTGAAAAAGGCCGTCAAAGACGCGGGATTTGATCATGTGCCCCTGATATCGTTGAACGCTTCGGGATTTGAAAAGCAGGAAGGATTCTCCATGACGCTTTCGCTGATCAATAAAACCCTGATGGCCGTGTGTTATGGGGATCTTCTGATGAAACTGGTCTACGCGGTCCGGCCCTATGAAAAAATCAGCGGTACGACGGATAAACTGTACGAATTGTGGAACTCCCGGATCAAAGAAACATTGAAATTAGGCTTTTTCAGAGATTTCAAAAAAGATATCCGCCATATCGCGGACGATTTTGCCGCCATCGAGTGTACGGGCGAACAGAAGATCAAAGTGGGCATCGTAGGGGAAATCCTTGTCAAATTCAGTCCCTTTGCCAATAATTATCTCGCCGATTATATTGAACGGGAAGGGGGAGAAGTGTCCACGTCCAGTCTCATGGGCTTTGTCAAATACTGCCTGTACAGCGAGATTTTCACAAAAAACAGATTCAAAGGCAAACTGGCGACTTTGAAGCTTCACGCTGCCCTGATGTACATCAACCGCTATACCTCCGTCCTCAACAGGGCCCTTTCCAAGTACAAGGACCGCTTCATGCTCGAAAGGCCCATTCAGGACATCGCGAAAATGACGGCGCCCTTTGTGTCCATCGGCAATCAGTCGGGAGAAGGATGGTATCTGTTGGGAGAGATGATCGAATTCATAGAGCATGGCGTTGCCAACATCGTATGTACCCAGCCCTTCGGCTGCCTGCCCAACCACATCACGGGCAAAGGCATGATCAAAAAACTGCGAGAATCCTATAAAAACGCCAATATTGTGCCGATAGATTACGACCCCGGGGTATCGGAAGTCAATCAGCTGAACCGGATCAAACTCATGCTGTCCGTGGCCAAAAAGAATCTGAAGCGGGCGTAAAAGCATACGAACAATAAAAATATTTCTTTTCACTATTGACTAACCGCGAAAAATGTGATAATACAGTAAGGAGATTGGTGGAGGAAATATTATGGAAATCGTGATTATTACAAACAACAGCAAAGTCTATAATTTTTACAAAGAAACAAACGAGGTCCTTTTTTATCAGAAAAAAGATCTGATTGAACTGTTGGAAATCGTACGGGACAAGGTCAACGAAGGGCATCGTTTGTTATCGGATCCGATATTTTCGTGTCTGGAAAGGCCTGAAAATCCGTATAAGTCCGTGGCCATTACCGAACTTCGCTTTGAGGACAACAAAGACCATCAGAAGATGATCGACGGCGTGATCAGCATTGCCAAAAAAATCGAGAACCGGAAGAAGTTTTACGAATTCCATGAAAACAACCTCGACGAGTATCGCTTTATTGATCTGAATCTTTTGAATGACGTCGTGAAAAGACTGGAATAGCGGGAAAATCTGGTACAATAAGAAAACG
>JAISST010000014.1 GCA_031272945.1 Fusobacteriaceae bacterium | reverse complement strand
TAGACTTCCGTCGGAATATATTCCGCCCAATTGTAAATGTAAAGTTTTTGTTCAACGGCCTCCTTTTTTTCACCGCAAGCGGCCAAGACCAGAATCAATAAAAAAACAACGAATAATTTTTTTGCCATTCTCCCCTCCTGTATAAAATTATATTTTCGTTTCGGTGCAAAAAATATAATCCAGACTGTAATCCTTGCGGATCTTCTGTAATTCAACTATATTATATTACATTTTCGCGTGAAAGTAAACAAGAAATCAAGATTCCGGCAGGGATAAATTCTGAAAAGCATGCGGAAACTAAAAAAAATTTGAAAAATACAAAAATTTTTTTGCATTTTTTCTCATTTTAGTATATACTACTTATGGATCAAATTTATGCCGGAGCTGTCATGGAAGTCATCAAAAGTCAAAGCAACCGGTGGATCAAACTTGCGAAAAGTCTCAAACACAGAAAACATCGGGAAAGAGAACAGCTTTTTCTTGCGGAAGGTCTGAAATTTCTTGATTGCGGCCATAAACCTCACGCGCTTCTCATGCGGGAAGACGTGCAGTTGCCTGAACGCTTCAGAGAAAAACTGAAATCTCTGGGCCAGTGTGTTTTGACAGTCAGCCCTTCGATATTTGCGCAAATGACGTCCCAAGAGCATTCACAAGGCTTGCTGTTCCTGTTCCGGATCCCAAAACCCGAAGAAATTGCTTCCGACAGAATCATCACGCTGGACGGCATACAGGACCCGGGCAATATGGGAACGATCATCCGTACGGCCGACGCAGCCGGTTTCCGGGACGTCCTTCTCAGCGAGCGTACCGTGGACATCTACAATGAGAAGTCTGTCCGCGCAACGATGGGTTCCATTCTTCATCTGTCGTTTCATCGGATGAAAACCGAAGAGATTCTGAACTATTTGCAAAAACAGCGATACAAAATCTTTGCAACATCTTTGGATCGGGATTCCCTTCCATACGATTCCATGAGGCTGTCAGACAAAAACGCCTGGATATTCGGGAGTGAGGGGAAAGGAATATCCGAGAAATTTCTGGAAAAAGCCGACGAAAAGTTACACATTCCTTTATACGGAAAGGCGGAATCCCTCAACGTGGCCACCGCTTGCGGCATTATCCTCTACAAGATCCGGGAACTCGAAAACAGGAGATAACAACATGAAAGGATACGCCAGGCTTGCCGGATTCACGCTGAGTCTTCTCATGCTCAGCGCTTGCGGGAGTCTTAAAAAGAACACCTCGGAAAACGAGATGATCTCCAGATATTTTACCTTCGGAGAAGCTATTCACAGTGATTACGCCATAAAACACCACATACTGAATTATCCGAGAAAAAGTTCCCATCGCAACAACATCCTCCGCACCGCAAAGAGGATGGACGAAATCCGGGAATTGCTTGGAAGACCTATTGTCATCACCAGTTGGTACCGCTCCGCGAAGATCAACGACGCAGTGGGCGGGTCGGATAGTTCCGAACACCGGGAAGGGCTTGCCGTAGACTTTTATCTCGACAAAACAAACCCTGCGGCCGAATTCAACAGAATCGCCAAATCCGGTTTGTCATTTGATCAGTTGATCTTTTATACGGGAGGTCATCGCGCCCACATCGGCTTCCGAAAAAATAAAAGACGGGAGCGGAGGGAGGTCAGGAGAGTTTCAGGGAGATGAACGCCATGTGGATGAAAAAATCCGTTCCGTTCCGCATCTTGTGTTTATCGCTGATCCTTACGACATTCAGCCGATTCTCCGAAAGCGCGCCGGCCGAAGCAAGCCGTTTCGACCTATACGGGAACCCGAGCGTTTTCAGCGATTATCTGCCCCGGACAGGCGGAGAGACAAATTACCTGAAAGATACGAAAACGTATCAGGCAAAATCCTACGACGAGAGAATCAAATTTATCATTCTGCATTATACCGCAACGGATAATGAGACGGGAAAACGCGCATTGACCATCGGAAATGTCAGTTCGCATTATCTGATTACCTCAGCTGCCGATGAACCTGTTCTCTCTCTCGTTGATGACGATAAACGCGCCTGGCACGCCGGCGAAAGTATGTTTTACGGCCGTTCCGGCCTCAATGACACATCCATCGGCATCGAAATCATCAATCGCGGAATCAGCGCGGGAAAATACCTGCCCTACAGTGAAGCGCAAATTCAAAAGACTGCGTTGCTGCTGAAGCATTTGATTCAAAAATATCATATTGAAGCCAAATTCGTGCTGGGACATTCGGATATCGCTCCCGGCAGAAAACTGGACCCGGGCCCCTTGTTTCCCTGGGAACATCTTTACAGGGAATACGGTATAGGCGCCTGGTACAATGAAAAAGACAAAAAAGAGTTTCTCGACGAAATTCCGGAAGAAAAATTTGCGGAATTGAAAACCCTCGATTTTCAGAAGGAACTCTATATATATGGTTACCGCATCTTTCTGACAGACAAGCTCGATGCGCATACCAAAAATGTAATCAGGGCTTTCCAGAGTCATTTTCATCCCCAAGGGATGACCGGCGTCATGGATCGCGAAACTTATGCGATCTTGCTGGCTCTCAACAAAAAATATCCCGGCAGGAAAGTCCCGGGAAGTACAACCGAATAGCGAGCAGGGGTGGCGGAATGGTAGACGCGCAAGGTTGAGGGTCTTGTTGACGAAGTCAGTGAGAGTTCGAGTCTCTTCCCCTGCACCACATGAAAATAAGAGACGCTCCGAGAAGCGTCTCATTTTTTTATTTTCAATCCAGAAGATATTCCTTCACAATTCCTTTGATCAACCCGTCTTCAATGATCACAATCCGGTCGGATATCTGGTTGACAAACTTCATTTCATGGCTGACTATAAGCATCGTCAAGCTCTGGGTATTGCGGATTTCTTCGATTACATTGAGCACCTCCTGGACCATGTCGGGATCCAGGGCTGAAGTCGGCTCATCGAAAAGAAGAACTTCCGGATTCCGCGCAAGGGCGCGGGCTATGGCGACACGTTGTTGCTGACCGCCCGAAAGAACCCTCGGATGATAATCGGCCCTGTCCTCAAGACCGACTTTCTTCAGAAGGTCCATGGCGATTTCCATGGCGGCCTTTTTTGGCGTTTTATCCACGGTGATCAGAGATTCCATGACGTTCTGCAAAGCCGTCTTATGCGGAAACAGGTTGAAATTTTGAAATACCATTCCCATCCTGCCCTTGGGCGGCGTTTCGATGGAGCCGCTCGTAACGGACTCAAGGCCGATGATACAACGCAAAAGCGTCGATTTTCCTCCGCCGGATTTTCCGACGATTCCGATGGCTTCCCTTTCGTTGATTTCGAGGTTGATCCCCTTCAGGATAAATTCCTGGTCAAAGCGCTTGCGCAAATCCTGAATTTTGATTATCCCCATCAGAAGCTCACCTTTTTTTCCAATTTCTTGAAAAGAAGCACAATGATCGTGGATAAGGCCAGATAGATGACGCCGCAGATCACAAAGGGCGTGATCGTAAATTCCCTGGCGACTACTTCCTTGGCGTTACGCAGAATATCATGCATGCTGATGACCGATACAATGGATACGTCCTTTATGAGGGCGATTCCCTCATTGGAAAGGGGCGGCAGAGCGGTAATTAAAGCCTGGGGCAGGATGATCCGCCACATGGTCTGGGAATAAGACATTCCCAGAACTTTCGCCGCCTCATATTGCCCGACGCCTATCCCCTGGATGCTTCCACGGAATATTTCGCAGAAATAAGCCGCGTAATTGATCACAAAGGTGATGGCCGCCGCCGTGAAGGGGGCAAACACAATCCCGAACACCGGCAGCCCATAATAGACGAAAAACAGCTGTAGAAGCAGAGGCGTTCCTCTGAAGACCCAGGTATAGACCTGGATGATCTTCGACAGCGCTCTTTTTTTGGAAATTTCTCCCAAAGAAAAGAGGATTCCCAGAGGCAACGAAAAAACGATGGTCGTCACGTACAAGGCGCCGATCAGCTTCAGGCCTCCGAGTATGTAAATGATATTATTCCACATGCAACTATTCTCCCAACCATTTTATTTCGATTTGCTTGAATGTCCCGTCGGCTCTCATATCGTCAAGGGCTTTATCCACATATTCCCGCAGAGCCACGTCTTCCTGCCGGAAAGCGACGCCCGCTTCTTCCTGGGCAAAGGATTCCTCGGAATATGCCAGTGAGCCTTTCTTGGGCATCTGATAGCGTCCGGCCACTTCGTCCATTACAACCGCGTCCAGTCTTCCGGCATCCAAGTCCAAAAGGGCTTCCATGTTGGATCCGTACTGACGGAGTTCTTTAAATTTGGCGGATATGGGATGTTTCTCCACAGCGGCCGCTCCGCTGCTGCCCAACTGTACGCCCACAACCTTGCCCTCGAGATCGGCAATATGCAAATAGGGTTTCTCCTTCTTGGAAAAAATGATCTGGCCGCCACCGTTATAAGGTTTGGAGAAGCTGACCTGCTTCGCCCGTTCTTCCGTGATTGTCATGCCGTTCCAAACCATGTCGATTTTGCCGGAACGCAGTTCAAAAATGATTCCATCCCATTCACAGGATTTAAATTCGGCTGTAACGCCCAATCTTTTGGCCACTTCTTTGGCGAGGTCTATGTCGTAACCGACAATTTCCCCTTTCTCGTCTTTGAATCCGAAGGGCGCGAACGTGTCGTCGAGCCCGACGATAAATTTCCCGTCCTTTTTAACCTTCTCAAGGGAACCGTCGGCCCCGTAGGCGGAAAATGCAAGTACGGCAAACAATAAGAATCCCAGTAAAAATTTTTTCATGTGTCCTCCTTCATATTGTGATGGTTAACTTTGCAGTCTGTTTCGTTCTTTATCTTACTAAATCAGTATAACCCATTTCACGGAAAAAGTCAATGGTCTATTTTCATTTATTCAAAATACGGAAAATATCTGTGACAACAATATCATATTCCTGCTTTAAAATCAGAACGCAATGATTGCTATATTTTAGATAAATCTTTGTCGAAGAAAATTATTTTAAAAGGCTTTATTTCGTATTCTAAAGAATAATAATTATAAATTTAAATCGATTGCAAGATGTATTTTTACAGAGTAAGCGATAAAACGAAATGTTTCAGGGAGTTTTAAAAAGATGGCATATTAATGTATTTTTGACGGAGAATAAAAAATAAAACCTTCCGGCTAACCGGAAGGTCCCTCTGCATGTAATTAATTTTCCGTGTGTACTGTGTGCCGGATTGCTCAGCTCTTTTTTACTTTTTCCGCAAGTGTCTTTCCAATCTTGAATTTTACAGCTTTCTTTGCTTTGATTTTCATCCGTTTCTTCGTCTGAGGATTAACTACTTCTCTTGCCTGTCTCTTAACAACTTCCCATTTTCCCCAGCCGACAAACGTTACCGAATTGCCTTTGACCAAAACGCTTTCTACGGAGTCCAAGAAGATGTTAATAGCTTTTTCAGCGTCTTT
>JAISST010000098.1 GCA_031272945.1 Fusobacteriaceae bacterium | reverse complement strand
GGGTAGACATTAGAATAATTCCGAAAGTAAAAATATAAATAATATTTCGAATTTGCTTATGATTCTTGATAAAAATCATAAGCATCAATCCGTCCTGAAATCTAATATTTTCTTTGCCGAACATATGAGCGCTTTCCATATCAGCAGAAATCAAATTAAAGCATATACCTATCGCCAGAATGATTAAAAATCCGAAATAAATGCTTTTTCCATAGATTCTTATTGATTTGTGGTCAAAGATTATCTTTAAAATGCTTAATCCTTGCAGCACATACCGCGTTTTCATAACAAGTTTTGTATCAAAAAACAAAAACAACACGAATAAGTATATAAAAATCTCTCCGGCAATGTTTATTATCCTGATAGCTTTATTTTTGACATGTAAGGTTTCCACTTATATCACACAAGTTAGTGTGTATCCCTCCTTTTGTCAAATCTCTATGATATACTCACCCATAAGCGTAGATTCATTTCTACGCTAACGACTTAATCGAATTATTAAATATCCAATCTCGCTTTGAATAGTTAGTTTATACGTTTCAGCGTGAATGCATTCCAAGCATTATTCGAACAACATATGAACGTTTTCATTATACCAAAAAGTCCGTCCCCTGTCAACTACAATTTTCATGGTTCTATTTCAGCCAACTGTAAGATTTCCGCACACAGCATAACGTAATCCTCCAATAACCTGAAAAGCCGCACAACAGTGCGGCTCTTGTTCCTGCTTGAAATCCAAAAAAAAATAACCCATCCCCATATCTTCATCCCAATCAGACAAATCCCAATCACAAATCATGTATTCATCCCAATCAGATAAATCCTGGTCTCAAATCCTGTCTTCATCAAAATCAGACGAATCAGAGTCCAGACATTCTTTATCATAAAAAATACGGTCGGGCTCGTACTTCATGACAACGAAGCTTTTATACGGATGAATTGCCTGTCCGAAAGTCTACCGCATCGCGACCGAAATGTCAATCTATCGCTCCGAAACTTTCCTCAGTCTCATGCATCATTTTCAAAAAATCAGCCGGACTCATGATAAACTCTTTCGGCGGAAAGTGTTTTAGATTTCCTGTAACAAGGATTGCATTGGCCGCAACAGCTGTATCATAAAAAACCCGATCAGGCTCATGTTTCATAGGGAGAATACTTTTAGGCGGATTGATTGCTTTTCCCAAAATCTCAAATATATTTAAGAGTTCTGTAATCCATTCGTTCGGAATTTTTAGCTTTGGTTTGCGAAGTACTCGCACATATTCAGCAAAAATCGCTGAAGAGTATAGTACTTTTAAGCGCTCATTTGATACCATTCGAATAATTTGAGCAGGCTTTCCTGTTTTGGTCAATAAGGCCGATACCAAAACGTTCGTATCCAAAACAATATCACAATTCACTTAAATAATTCTCCTCTTCGTCTTCATAAACCAGCTGATTGATCTCCTCGAGCGTCATTTTGTCAAGTCCGTTATTTTCAGCATGCTTCTGAATAGATTCAATGGCGCGCTTGGCCTTCATCAATCTTATATCTCTCAGCGTATTTTCAAAATTCTCCTCATTGGCATCAATTATGATCGCAGTAGGTTTCCCATTTGATGTCAAGACAACATTCTCTTTGCTCGCAAGCAATTCTTTCAATTGTCCGGTCGATGCTCGAAATTCTCTAATAGACATAAACCGCATGAATCTCACCTCCGTCTTCTCTTAAAATTAGTGTACCACATCGCGACCAAACTGTCAATCTATCGCACCGACATCATCCTCAGCCTCATGCATCATTTTCAAAAAATCTGCCGGATTCATTATAAAATTTTCTGGAGGAAAATGCTTTAGATTCCCCGTAATCTGTGTTGCTTTTGCAGCAACTGCAAGATCATAGAAAACTCGGTCTGATTCATCGATCATCTCAATCTCACTTTGTCCGAATTTTACAAAATATCCCTTGTCTGTAACAAGATTAAGCCATTCTTTAATCAGATCACCCGGAAAATAAAAGGAAGGTCGACTCAAAACATCAGTATACTCTGAAACAATATCATCGCAAACATCAAGAATTAACTTGCCCTCGTAAATCAAGGAGATGATTTTGGCGGAATGTCCGGTGGGCGTCATCAATGCGGATACGACAACATTCGTATCAATCACTACGTGCCGAATCGTCATTTTTATGCTCTCTCCTGCACTCGTTGATAATTTCATTAATTTCATCCAGCGTCATAGAATCATTTCCGTGCTGTTTTGAGATTTTGTGCATTTCAAGAAACGCCCTTCTCGATCGCAACATGGAAATGTTTTCAATTGTCTCATCAAAATTCTCCTCATTAGCATCAATCAAAATCGCGGCAGGTTTCCCATTTGATGTCAAGACAACATTCTCTTTGCTCGCAAGCAATTCTTTCAAATGCCCGGTCGATGCTCGAAATTCTCTGATAGACATAAATCTCATCTTTCTCACCTCCGTCTTCTCTATATTTAGTGTACCGCATCGCGACCGAAATGTCAATCTATCGCTCCGAAACTTTCCTCAGTCTCATGCATCATTTTCAAAAAATCAGCCGGACTCATGATAAACTCTTTCGGCGGAAAGTGTTTCAGATTTCCTGTTATCAGTATGACTCCTGTGGTCACAGCCGCGTCATAGAAAACCCGATCGCTTTCATCTTCCATATGAAAGTCACTTTTAACAGGCTCGACTGTTTCTCCAAATAGTCTAAAAGTAGATATTGCCTCGCTAATCATACTTTCGGGAATCTTTAACACGAATTTAGGCTTCCTAAGACTCCGAACATATTCGGCAATAATCTCGGTGCAGTATAAAGGCGTTATGCGACCATTAGTTACCATATTCAAAATATAAGCGGGTTTCCCGTTGGGAGTCAATAAAGAGGAAACCAAGACATTTGTATCCAGAACAACCCGATGTCCCAATTAATCATTCTCCTTTCTACCTTCTTTTATCATCTGATTTATTTCTTCTAGAGTTAATTTATCCATTCCAGCTTTTACAGATAATTCCCGTATGGATTCTATGGCGCGCTTAGCTTTGATAATTTGAATTTCTCTCAGCGTATTTTCAAAATTCTCCTCATTGGCATCAATTATGATCGCAGTAGGTTTCCCATAAGACGTCAAAACAACATTCTCATTATCCATCAACAACTCTTTCAAATGTCCCGTCGAGGACCTGAATTCTCTTATTGACATAAATCTCATCTTTCTCACCTCCTGAGTGGTTACCATAAGTGTACCACAATGCGACCGGCAAGTCAAGAATTTAATCTTAAATCACGAAACCCAACCCCAATCAGACAAATCCCAATCCCAGGTCCTATCTTCATCCCAATCAGATAAATCCTTGTCTCAAATCATGTCCTCATCCCAATCAGATAAATCCTTGTCTCAAATCCTATCCTCATCCCAATCAGATAAATCCTTGTCTCAAATCATGTATTCACAATAATCAGACGAATCAGAGTCTAAGCCGAGTCCACCCCAACCCGTTAAACCTCCGTTTACTGAGGTAAAACCGCATGGCCTGATCGAAAAAGAGCGCGTACCACGCCCCCGCCAATCCCAATTTCAGGCCGAAGCACAGCACAAGCGCCGACAGCGGTCGGATCACCGCGATACTCACCAGGGAAATCATGGCCACAAACTTTGTGTCCCCTGCCCCCCTGAGGCAGCTCAAAAACACGGCCTGGGATGTCTGCAGGTGGGTTGTGGCCGCCATGATCAGGATGATAAAGGCGCCCTCGCTCACGATGTGGGCTTCCCGGTTGAAAGCCATGACAATGTAGCGCCGGGATATCACGAAAAGCACGCAGAGGACTGTTGATACCACAAAGGCCATCCGCTGGCCTACGTTTCCGTAGATGACGGCGTTGTCGGGCCGTTTGGCCCCGAGGCTCTGGCCGATGAGCGACGAGGATCCGATCCCGATCCCATCTCCGAAGGCGAAGGAAAAATTGGCCACATGCATGCAGATCTGATGGACCGCGAAAGCCAGCGTCCCTAATTTCGCCACGATGACGGAGTAGGAGAAAAAGCCGATCCGCATGAATACCTGCTCCACGGCGGCGCTTCCGCTGATGGCAAAAAAAGGCCGCAAGGCCTTCCAGTCGATCTTCCAGGAGTATTTTCCACGGAGATCCAAAAAATAGGTTCTGTACAGCAGAGAAGCAATGGACAAAACCATGCCCACGAACCCGCCGATGGCAGTTGCCAGCGCCGCCCCGCGCACTTCCAGCCGCGGAAAGATCCAGTGACCTCCGATGAGAAAATAATTGAGGATCACGTTGACAATATTGGCCGCCACATTGGTCCGCATGGAGATTTTCGTATTCCCTACGCCTCGCTGGGCCGCGTTGATGGTCAGGCTGATCCCCGTAAAGAATATATTGAAGGCGATGATCTTGTAATAGATGACGGAATCATCGATGACGTCGGCCTGGGCACCTGCCAACAGCAGGATTTCCCGGGCGAAAATCCAGCCTGTGACCGAAAGCAGCAAAGACAACGTCAGACTGAGGAGTATGCTCTGTCGCAGAAAATGATTGGCCCCTTCGACGTTTTCTTCTCCTTTTCTGCGGGAGATGACCGCGGTCACGCCTACATTCAGCGACATAATAACCGCTAATAATAAAAACTTCGGCTGGTTTGTGAGACCAACCGCAGCGATTGCTTTTGCCCCGAGACTTCCCACCATCATGGTATCGGCAGCCCCTATGGCAGAGACCAGGATCGCTTCCACGACGCAGGGCCAGGCCATGCGGAAGGATCTCTTGTAGGCTTCCTTTGTCTTGGGAAGGCGCCCCGCGATCTTATCATGGGGAACCATTTTTTTGACCGAAAAGAAGGAAAATCCATGCCGCAACAGACGGATCATGATTTCAATACCCCCGGATGTAACTCGATATTTCGGATCTGCCGATGCGAAATACGATCATTTTGTAGGCGTCCCCTACGATTTCATAAGAAGGATAGACGAACACGACGTCGTTTCCCTCAAAGTACAGTACCGCCGACTTCACCTTGAAATCTACCTGAGAAAACGGCAGTTCCTGCCCTTTCCGGTCGTCCTGGTAACCTTTGACAATGACTCTCGTCTGGGGATACTGGGCCGCGGATTTTTTGATATATTTTTCGAAATAGGCTTCGGCTTCGGGTATGAAGATATCGTCAAATTCCAGAAGCTTCAGACTTTTTTTCGAGAGATTGTAGCTTTCGATGTAGCCGATGGGATTTCCATCCCCCTGATACAGATAGGTATCGAGCACGATAGAAAGTATATCAAAGTTATTGTCTTTGATATCATAGGATATCATAGCGTCCCGCTGCAGCGTGTCGTCCTCGTCGTCATCCCCTTCATCGGCGGTCACGTTATCAATGACGATCCGCGCGTTTTCCTGCAGGGCAACGTTGAGGTTCGAGACGTCGTCGCTGGTAATATTTTCAAATTGCGGGATGGATACCTTGTACTGAAATCTGTCGCCCGAATCCTGATACTCCACATTTCGGATTCCCGGCAAGACCGCGCCGTCCTTGTCTTTGAGGACGCAGGCGCCTGCGATCAGAATCAGCGCAACGGGGAGCAGCACACATCGTCGTTTCATCGTTACTCCTTTCCACAGGAAATTACCCGGCGGAATCCCGGGTTTTCCAATGGATGTGAATAAAAGGAGAGCTCCGCGTTCCGCAAAGCCCTCGCTTTATCAAACCTTTTGAGTTATTTGATTACCGCAGCCGTCCGGATCGCTTTCAGTTGCGTCCAATCATTGACAACCTTCTGTTCTTCGACGATCTGAGCGTCCACTTTCTTGAGCTCAGCGGCGTAGTCGGAAGCAAGTTGTTTCTTTTCGGCGGTCAACAGGCCTTTCTTGGCCTCTGCGTTAATCCTGTTGATTCTTGATACAATCTGGGCGCGGATTTCTTTGAGAGTCGCGAGATTCTGCGCAGATACCTGCGCCTTGGCCTCGTACTCGTCAAACATTTCCTGTTCTTTGGCTTCCATGACCCTGAGGTCCTCTTCGAGAATCTGGAATTTTTCTTCCACAGTCAGATCGTAGTCATCAGCATAAGCTGCGCCTCCTGCCAGAAGGGTCAGAATCGCCGCTCCGATTAAAAATTTTTTCATCTCTTATCCCCTCGCTTATTTTAATTTTTGTTGCAGGATGTTGCCTGTTTCTTATGTGAATTTTGGTTAGTAGCGTATTTTCTTACTTGCTTCTATAACGCTCACTGAAATACTTCTGAATCTTACCGGAATAACCGTACGCTTATTTTTTCTTAGCCGGTTTTTTCGTTTCTTTCGCAGGTTTGGCAGGTTTTGCCGGCTTCGGTTCCTTTACGGGCGGATTCTTGATGGCATCCAGTTTCTGGAATTCGGCAATTTTCTTTTCGTTTTCTTTGATGGCGCCTTTCAGTTCTCCCAAAGCCCCCTCAAAGTCCGCGGCCAACTGCGCGTAGTCGTCTCCGTTCTCGCTGTTTTTCGCCGCTTTCTTCAGCTGCGGTATTTTGGCGGTGATCTGGGCTTCAAGGGCTCTCTGCTTTACAAGCTGGGCCTCGGCCGCCGCCGCGTCGTTTTTCATTTCCTGATATTTCGCTTCTTCCTGTGCCTCAAGAGCCTGATAACTCTGCTCGAGCGCTTCATATTTCGCTCTGACTTCATCGGCGCTTGTAGCCCCAACACTCAATGCAAATAAAACCGCTCCCAATGCTACTAAAACTTTTTTCATGAACGTCCTCCATTAAATGTGATATAAAGGTCCAGGTAAAATGAAACTCGTACATTCCGTTTGCTTTTCTTTATAATATACTATTTTTGCCAATAAATCAAGTATTATTTTCTGTTTTTTCAGTTTTTTGGCAGTTTTCCGGTTTTAACCGGTTTCATCCGGATAAATTCCGGACTTTTTCGGGACAATTGTTATGCTTTGACCGCGTCAAAAGCTTTTTTCACCTTTGTGGCAAGGCCCCTTATTTTTATGATGGGCACACTGCAAACGGCGATCCGGATCATGCGTTCGCCGATGACCGTGTAGACTTTTTCTTCCGCCAGGAGATCCCCCACGGCATCCGAAATGCCAATGGCCGGGATCGCGATAAAAAATCCGCTTTCATAGGGCAGAATCTCGAGACCCACCGCTTTTGCCTCATCCAGGAAAATTTTGGACCGCTCCATGATCAGATCTACATACTTTGCCCTTTCCGCTTTCAACTTGTCAAATTTTTCGTCGTTCAATACGATATCGCTGACGAGTTTCATGGCGCCCCGGTTGACCGAAGACCAGGTGGCTCTCGAAGAATGGGCGCAGGCTTTCATGAAGTCGGCGGCGGTTGCCTCGTCTGTCGTAATAGCCAATTGGGCGCCGGCCCGGGTCCCGTACATGGTAAAGGATTTGGACATGCTGACCGAGAGCACCACGAGGATTTCTTTCGGCAGATTCCGGAAGCGCTTCATGTAGGCGACTTTGTCAAGGCCCGGATCGTAGTCGATATAGGCGATATCGATGATCAACACGATGTCTTTGTTCTTTTCTTTGACGATGGCCCGGAGCGTCTCCAGGAGCTCACTCCATTCTTTATCGGACAGCTTGCAGCCCGTGGGGTTGTGGCAGGGGTCGTTGATGACCAGAAGGAGCGTGTCCTGGGTTTTGGACAATTCCGTCAGTTTTTCCTTCAGATCCCACAGCCGCACTTGGTTCTTGTCGTCAAAAATTTTATAGAAAACGTAGTTGCCTTCGTTTTCCGTGGCGATATTCATGTAAGGCTCCCAGAGCCATTCGGGAATCAATACCGAAGCCCCTTCTTCCAGATAATTCCGGATTGTGCTCGTGAGGGCGCCGGTTCCTCCGGGGGTCGCGATCACGGGAAGATAGTGGTCTTTGAAGTCCTCCTTGTAGTTCTTCCCCAATGTCGCTACCTTGATACTCTCCTTGTAATCGGCGCTGCCGTCGAACGAAGGCGCATAGGCGGCGAAATCATCGGGCGAGATTTTGTAATAGGCCTCGGCCACCGTAGGATATACCACAAGTTTGTCGTCCTCCCCGTAAAGCATGCCCACCGTGGCGTTGATGACATTCTCCGCGCCGATCTTGGCCGCCATATTCCGCGCCGCCTCGGCATACCGGAATGAATTTCCCACCACATTCTTTAATTTTGCTCTTGCGTTTAACATATCCCCCTCCGTAATAGAAATGAATTTATGTTAACAATTGTTCCTGTCTGAAATTGTTTCGCTTTTTCCGGCTGACGGCAGTATGCCGCTCCTACGGTTATTGAATTCTCAATTCTCAATTCTCAATTCTCAATTCCCAATTACCCCATATAATACCACAATCCCGTTTCAATTTCAAGGGGTATTTATTGACGATCCCTTCAAACGTGCCTGAAATCTCCGGATCAGGAGGAGCTCCAGCCGTAAAGGGACAAAAATCCTCAATACCCGCATGATTTTATTGAACATCCCCGGAACCGAAACAAGTCTTCCTTTTTGCCAGTCCCGGTAACCTTGGCGGGCTACGGCTTCGGGCGTCGTCATGTAGAGGGTAAATGGAAATCGTCGCGGGTTTTGCATCCCCGTGAAGCCGGTCCAGGTGGGACCGGGACACAGCGCCGTGATCTTGATGGCGGGGTTCGTATTCTCGGCGGCGAGACCCAGGGTCAAAGACTTCACAAAGGCTTTCGTCGCGTAATACTGGGTCATCAAAGGTCCGCCCGGGTAAAACCCAGCCACGGAAGCCACATTGATCAAGCCCCCGGCGCCCTTCCGCAAAAACTCCTGATAGAAATGGTAAGTCAAGCGGCTGACAGCCCGGATATTCACGTCTTCCATTCTATCATAGCAATCTTGCCCGGCAGTTTCATAAAGTCCATGAAATCCGAAGCCCGCATTATTGATCACAAGATCGGGAAAGAATTCCCGCTCCCGCAAATTTTGCAAAAAATGATCAATCTCGGATTCGATCGCAAGGTCAACCGTGAAAGGAACTGCACGCCCCCCGGCGATCTCTGATAACTTCTGTAACTCAGACGGATTGCGTCCTACGCATATTACAGTATCGCCCTGCCTGATAAACATATCCGCAAAGGCTTTCCCGATTCCGCTTGTTGCCCCAGTAATCAATACTAGCATATCAACCTTTACCTGATTATCAAACATTTTAAGATATCCTGTAGGGGCGAATTCGCGACTTCTTACGTTGGCGAAGCAAACGTTAGAAGGCCGCGATGTCTCGGCGTCAGCGAACGCAGTGAGCCACAGCCGAGACTGAATATTCCCCCGTCTAACCCGACCTGAACCCTCAAAATATCACAAACATAATATTTTCCGTCGGCGTCTGCTCATTCTGATTCTTGTTGGGTTTGGCGCACATCCACTCAAACATGAATCGCGCGTGCTCCTCCGTGGTTCTTATGCATTTCCGCGTTCCCGTATAGAGCCCCAGATAGCCGTTTCGCTTCCGCATGACAAATTCCCTGTTTTTTTCCTCGTCAAAAGCCAGAGGCGTCCCGTGCATATAGCCGCCGCCGGAAAAGCGCATGGCGTAGCGCGCGTTTCCTTCCTGCTTGCCGGAGGCGTCGGTATAGCCCATGATGTATTTGATGGCGGGGACGATAAAATTCCCCTTGGGGGTCTCATAGCCCAGGTTGCTTTCAATCCCTGTCCTGCTGTAGACGTAAGAGATCAACTCCCAATTCCCCCCGGCGTTTTTTTCAAACATCATGGTATTCTGGTTCATAATGTCCACTGCCACAGCCTTCCGGAAATCCTTTTGGATCTTCGGCGAGCGCGAAATGTACTTGGCGTCGATTACGAGGTCCTCGGGGATCGAGGCGACACGGACCGTGGCTTTCCCGTTGGCCTGGGAAAAGATGGACATGATGGAGCTGTCGGGAATATAGACGGTCTCGTTTCCGGCTTTGGCGGGGGTATTCTGTTCCCAGCTTGTGCCGTATTTGTCTTTTTGAGTCTTGGCGTTGACATTGGCGGGGTTGGGCGAATAGGAATGGGGCCGTACCACTTCCCTTCCGGCCGCGGTCTCGTTCAGGATGAAGCGCTCAAGGCTTTTGACTTTGTCCAGAGCCATCTCAAAGCGGAATATCCTTTTCCGGGTCTCGGGGCCGATCACATACCCGACGTTCCCTTGTTCGTCTTCCACCTTGTACCAGTCGTTGCTCTTGTAATTGAATTTCTCCAAGGCCTTGAGCTTTGTCATATAGGGGTAGACAACCCCCGTCTTGGCGCTTTCCGTAAAATAATCGGGCTCTTTGAACAAAGCGGCGGTTTTTGTGGCCACAAACACATAGTCGATATAGGGAGCGGAGCCTCCGGCATATTTTTCATGATAAGGGATGGTCTCCGGGATCCGGTTATCGTAAACGGCGATGGAAGTTCCCCAAGTCAGGGGCGTTTCCACCGTCTTCTTCTCTTCTTTCTTTCGTTTGAACAGCGCGGGCGCCGATCCGGCCAGCAAGCAAAAGACAAGTCCCGCCGCAAAAACTTTCTTGAACAAAGTTCTACTCCTTTTCATTTCGACATCTTCTATTGTTTCTTAATAGAATTCTCAATTCCCAAATCCCTTATATTTTACCACGCAACCGCCGCGCAATCAAGAAAAAAATCACAAGTTGTTCCGCCTGCGGGTTGAGCGTCGGAACATTTTCTTCAGAGTCTCGGGATCATTTTCTTCAAGCGCCGTTTCTATGCGGCTGAATTCCTCCGAAAAAGCGGCCATGGCTGCGAGTAAAGCCTCCTTATTGGCGAGGAAAAGTTCGGCCCAGAGTTCCTCATTGATGTTGGCGATCCTTGTCAGGTCCCGGAAACTGTCGCCGATATACTTTCCGGTATCCCTTCCTTCGATATCGCTTGTCATAAGAGCCACGGCAATGGCGTGGGTCAGCTGCGACGTATAGGCGATCATTTCGTCGTGAAAGTCCGGCGTGACTTCGGTCACCCGGCCGAATCCCAAAAATAGGGCGAATTCCTTTATGGTTTCAATATGCTCCCGGGTGTTTTCCGGCCGTACGGCAATCAAATAGTTGGCGTCCCGGAAGACCACTTCGCTGGCGTATTCAATGCCGCTTTTTTCTCGTCCGGCCATGGGGTGCCCGAGAATGAAGTCCAGATCGGGCCGATCTTTGAGAATGCCTGCCAATTCCCCGGCCAACTGACCCTTCACGCCGGTGACGTCGGTCAGAAGCGCCCCCTTGGCGAAAATTCCTTTCCGTTCCCGGAGAAAATCCGCCACAAGCCCCGGATAGAGAGCAATCACCACAAGATCCGACCGTTTCAAAAGTTCCTCTCCCTGTGTATCCCCCTCCCGGATGATTCCCATCTGGAGCGCCTTTTTCAAAGACTCCGGATTCGTATCAATCCCGTATACGTAAGGACACTCCCGCTTCCTGAGCGCCAACCCCCCGGACCCGCCGATAACGCCGAGACCCGCTATGGTAATATGCCAATTTCTGAAATCTCTCATGTTCCCTCCCGGGATTTTTGTCATGATACATTATAGCGGTTTTTTCGATTTTTGTCAATGTGTAGGAAATCCGAAATTTTGGTCTGATTCATCAAAAAATACCGAAATTCTTTGCGAATTTTTATTTTTTTAGTTGATTTTTTTTGAAAATGTGGTATGATCAATATTAGGCAACGTTAATTTTTTTTATAAGGAGGCAGCAAATATGAAAAGAGTGATACAGACGGAAAACGCCCCTGCGGCGTTGGGTCCATATTCCCAGGCCATCGAGGCCAACGGGACAATTTATGTGTCGGGGCAGGTGCCCTTCATCCCCGCTACCATGACCCTGGTGTCGGAGGAAATCCAGGCCCAGACGAAACAATCTCTTGAAAACGTCAAAGCAATCCTGGAATCGGCAGGTTACAGCCTGAACGACGTTGTGAAAGCGACGGTTTTCATCAAGAATATGGATGATTTCGCCAAAGTCAACGAAGTCTACAACGAATACCTGGGGAATGTAAAACCCGCCCGGGCCTGCGTGGAAGTGGCCCGTCTTCCCAAAGACGTGAAGGTTGAAATTGAGGTTGTGGCAGTAAAATAATATTTGTAGGGGCTCAAGGGTAAAGGGAAAGAAAAAGCCGCGGGGATTATAAGCCGCGGCTCTTTCTTTGTTGCTGTATATTTTAATTAATCCAGAGGGGGCCAGTTCGGGCCGAAGGTCTTTCGTGCGGGCGCTCCCGCTTCCCGAAAATCCTCCGGGCACGGTCCAACAAAAAGAAAAAGACCGTGAATTTTTATCCGATACCCTTTCGAGGTATCTTTCCCCCAACGCGTATATCATATACTATTTCCTGTGAAGAGTCAAGCATTTTCAAAAAGAAATTTTTGTCACAGAGGGGAAACCGCTCAAAATACCATAAAATCAAAGATAGAAGACCATAGCCTCCTATCTCCTTAAGATATCATCTACCAAATTATCGGACTTAGCTGTATTTTCCTGTCCCTCCACTTCTCCGAAGGCCAGGCCCCCCTGAATGGCAATCCCCAATACCCCGGCGATTCCTCCCGAGTACTTCCCTTCCTTTTCCACCTGGATTCCCTGGCTTCGGACGACGTAGGGTCTGCCGCCGCCGCTGGCGAAGCCGTTGACAGGGTCGATGTTCTGCATATAGAGTTCCCCGTTTTTCAGGTGATTGTCAAGGTATACGAATTCCCCGGGAAGATACAATCCCGAATCGATGATCTTCTTGTAGTAGGCGTTCCAGAGAGGAGCCGACCCCGTGCCGCCGGTAATTCCGGGAACGGGCTTGTTGTCGTCTCTTCCCACATAGATGGCCGTAATGTATTCGGGGGTAATCCCCACGTACCAGACGGTCCGGTTTTCATTGGTGGTGCCGGTCTTGCCGCCCTGGGCGATGGTCTTGCCCTCTTTGGTGGTGACGGCGGCCCGAGCCGAGCTGCCGCGTCTTACGGAGCTTACCAACATGGAAGTCACGACGCTGGTATCGATGGAGTCAAAGGTTTTTTCTTTATGGATATCCTGCTGATAGAGTATATTTCCGTTCCGGTCTTCCACCGAAAGGACGCTTACGGGCTTTACCACATAGCCCCCGTTGCTGAAGATCGAATAAGCGATGGCCATTTGGAGAGGCGTCGCTTCAAAGGAACCGAGCGCTCCCGTCAGATCGCCGGGAATCCGGATCTGCGGATTTACTTTTTTGACGAGATTCTGAAAAGTTTCTATGCCCAACTGCTTCAGGATCTTGATGGACACGACGTTGAGGGATCTGTCCAGAGCGTTTTGCAGCGTGATGTTGTCGCTGTAGTTGCCGCCGAAATTCTTGGGCGTCCATTTTCCCTGGGAAAAGAAACTGTCCTCAATGACCGTCGTCGTTTCATAGCCGTTCAGGATCGCGGTAAAATACAGAAAAGGCTTGAAGGAGGACCCCACCTGGCGTCTGGCCATGGTGGCCCGGTTGAAATTTCCCGATTGGAAATTCCGCCCCCCCACCATGGAAATCACATAGCCCGTATTGGGATCGATGGTGACCATGCCGCCGTTCAGATAGGGACGTTGTTTGAATAAAGAATAGGAATCGAAGGAGGCTTTCGCCAACTCCTGAAATTGCCTGTCCATGGTGGTACGGATCTTGAGTCCCCCGGACATCACCAACTGCTCGGGGAAGATCGTCGTCAGAAAATCCGTGACCATATTGGTAAAATCGGGATAATTGATAGAATTTCCGCCCTCTTTGTTGTAGACCGTCGTGACCCAGCGGGGATCCACCAATTCCGCGGGCAGCGAATCTTCGTTGATGAACTCGCGGGAAAGCGCCTCATCCCGCTGGGCTGCGCTGATCCTGCCGTCGGCGTACATCTCCTGCACGATGAGCCTTGCCCTTTTTACCGCTTCATCCAGATGTCTTCGCGGGTTGTAGCGTTCGGGCCGGTTGGGAATGGCCGCCAACAGCGCCGATTCCGCAATGTCCAACTCCGGCACTTCCTTTTTGAAATACTGCCGCGACGCAGTTTTTATGCCATAGAGGCCCGATCCGAAATTCACTTCGTTCAAATATTTTTCAAAAATTTCCTCTTTCGTATATCGCCGTTCGATCTCAAAGGTGATAATGGCCTCCTTGATCTTCCGGTCCATGGTCTTTTCCTGGGTCAAAAAGGCGTTCTTCGCCAGCTGCTGCGTGATGGATGACGCCCCCTGGACGGTTCTCCCCGCCCGCATATTCGCCACAACGGCGCCGATATTCCGCTTGATATGGACCCCGTGGTGCGCATAAAAAGACTTGTCTTCTATGGACAGAAACGCGTTTTTCGTCAGCTCCGGCACCTCATGGATCCGGATGACGTCCCGGGTCTCCACATAGAGTGTATCGATCAACTCCCCTTTGCGGTCATAGATCATGCTGGGAAGCGAAGGCGTGTAATTTTCAATGAGTTCCGCGATATCCGGCAGTTCCTTGTAGTATCTGTCCAGCAGAAAAAATACCCCCGCTCCTGCGACCGCTGCGCCCGACAACAGGCAGAGACAAATGAACTTCAGCAGAATTCCCCCGGATTTCTTTTTCATGACACGACCTGTCTACCTCTCAGTTGCCCGCAGGCGCCGTTGATGTCCCTCCCCTTTTCCTGTCGGATCGTGACGTTGACGCCGCGGATTTTCAACACATGTAAAAACTTCTCCAGTTTTTTGGGGGTCGGCGCTTTGAAGCCCGCCCCTTCCACGGGATTATATTGGATCAGATTTACGACGTGGTCAAAGTCCTTCACAAAATCCGCCAAGGCGTTGGCGTCCTTCTCGGTGATATTGACGCCGCCCAACAGAATGTACTCAAAACTGAGCCGTCGTTTCGTCTGTCGCTGATATTCCTGCAGGACCGCGTACAGATCCTCCAGTTTGTTTTGTTTGTTGACGGGGACCAGTGTATCCCGCTTTTCGTCGATGGCGCTGTGGAGCGAAATGGCCAGCTCAATGGGCAATCTTTCCAGAAGTATCTTTTCAATGCCCGCCACAATGCCGCAAGTGGAGATGGTGATCTTGCGACGTGAAATATAGAGTCCGTTTTCATGGGTCAAAATTTCCAGTGCCTTGCGCACGTTGTCCAGATTCAAAAGCGGCTCTCCCATTCCCATAAATACGATGTTACTGATATTCTCATGGTTCTTGATGATTCGTCTTTCCACGGTATAGGCCTGATTGATGATCTCGTTGACGTTGAGGTTCCGCACAAATCCGGCTTTTCCGGTGGCGCAAAATGCGCAGCCCACAGGGCAGCCCACCTGGCTCGATACGCAAAGGGTCACGCGCCGGTCCGAATGCCGAAGCAACACGGTCTCCACGGAATTCTTGTCTTCCAACTGAAAAAGGAATTTTTCGGTCCCGTCGATTTTGGAGGTCTTGAGATCCAATAAATTCAAAAAGGGAATGTAGCTCTTAGTCTCCAGCATTTCCCTGTCTTTCTTGGAAAGGTCCGTGATATCCCGAATGTTGCGCACGATTTTTTTGTGCAGCCAATTGAAAAGACTCTTTCCGTAATAGGATTTCATGCCCATGCTTTCCACCAAAAGCTCCAGTTCCGCCTGGGTCAGATTCAGTAAATTGATTTTCGCAAGTTCTTCCATGATCCCTCCGAGTTTATTTCAAAACGCTTTTCAACAAATCAAGAAGTTCTTTTTCGCCCACTGGGGCTTTAAAATTGCCTCTCACGGCGTTTCCTCCGCCTTTGATCCGGGAATCCGCTTGGCAAAGCCGCCGGACCATATCTTTGCAGTCCCTGCATGTGGACTGTATCGTATAAGAATCCCCCACGCCCGTCACAAGGACCGTATTGGCGAGATCCACATATTTTCCGAGATAAAAAGCCGCCGTTGGTATTTCCTTGTAAAAGAGGAGCGCGGGCGCTCCGTCTTCATGAGCGTCTTTCTTAAGTTTCGCGGCCAAAAGTTCCGCGTAGCGATCAGCCAGCAAACGCAGCTCCGACTCATTGTTCTTTTTCTCCGTCAGGGCTTTTTCTATAAATGTCTGCGCCTCCTTTTCCCGGCAGCTGAATTGATGGCAGATGTCCCTGAGAATTTCATGCTTTTCAAAATAGTCGGAAATGGCCCGTTTCCCCGCCAAGAGATAAAAGCGGCTCGTCTCTCCGTGGATGTTCTCCCGCTGGAGGACCTTCAAAAGCCGGATGTCCTTGGTGTTTTCCGTATGAAATCCCGCGCAGGCCGAGAGATCAATGTCCCCGATGGCCACAAAGCGTACGTCGCCCGTGACTTTATCCTTGATGGCCCGGCGCAACCCTTCTGCGGCAAGCGCCTCTTCATGGGGCAAAATCCGCGTCGTTACGGGTATCGCAGCCCGGATGGCATCGTTTGTCTGCCATTCCAGCGTCCGGACCGTCTCTTCGGGAATATCCCGGGTTGAGAAATCCACGGTCGTAAAATTCTCCCCCATCCGGAAGCCCACCGTCTCGAGACCGAAATTTTTCCAGGCGAGGCCTGAGAAAAGATGCTGTGCCGTGTGGTTTTCGGCGATGTCGACGCGCCTTGCTTCGTCGATTTCAAAATCATAAAATCCCGGCGCAAGCGCTTCGGTAATCAGTATGCCCTCGGCGTTTACGGCGAGGACCTTCGCGGTTCCGACACAGCCTCTGTCGCCCAATTGGCCGCCTTTTCCGTCAATATAAAAAGGATTTTCCCTGACCGTAATCAAAAATCCGTCTTTCCCTTGTTTACAGGAATATATTTCGATTTGCATGTGAAAACTCCATACTGCCTTATTTGCATATTATACCACATTTTCCGCTTCAAGGAAAGTTTTTTTTGAAAATATAAAAGGTATTTTACGAATCAATTGAGTCGCGCGCGGGCCTCCGGTCCACGCGCGACTCTAAAATAATAGGCGCAGGGCGGCCCTTCGGGCCGCCCTGCGCCGGTTTCATGTCTGATTAGGCAAGCTGTACCAAATCGAATACGTATGCGCTTGCACCTGCACCCAACGCCCCTTTACCCCCACGGCTCAAACACATACTTGAACCGCACGCCAAACCGGACATCGGCGTTTTTCTGATTCGTTCCCTTCCTTACTTCCACGTCCAAGGCGACGCCGGCCTTGTTGGCTTTTTCAAAGGTCAGCCCCGCCCTGCCGCGGAGGATTTCTTTTTCCTGTCCGGGACGGATCAGCTTGTAGGAATCCTCTCCGCCTGCGGCCAGTTTCGCTTTATTGCTCCGGTAATTTTCACCCAGTTCTCTGCCGTAGGCCAGGTCCCCCTCAAGCTTGACCGAAAACTTCTCTCCGCTGTAAAAGCGCTTGTAGCCTTTGATCCCGATTTCCGGCTGAATGCTCAGGTAATTGCTTCCCCTGACATCCAGTTTCAAGCCGTCCCCATCTTCCCGGAAGTGCTCCAGCAAACCCCATTCCGCGTTGACTCCCGCGTACAGGTCCACTTTCGACGAAAGACTCCGGTGGATGGATTTTTCCGCTTTCGTGTCAAAGCTCAGTTGTCCGGTGGCGAACCGTCCTTTGTTCACATACGCTCTGTCCAGCTCCAGCGTCCGCCTGGCGTCATGGAAATTGTACCCCGCCTCCAGGCGATTCAGCCAACGCAGGCTGTTGTCGGCGTCAAGAGTCTTCGTTCCATGGATTCCCGCCCGAAGGCTGTAGACCCTTTCCCGGGAGGGATTCCCGATCCGTCTTTTGTCGTCAAACTTGAAGTCCGAGAAGGCAAATCCGCCGTACCACCCGTGCTTATCCGCGTAATTTCTGCCTTCGTACTCATGCATGTATAGGAGGCCCGTCGTATGATAACGGTAATCGGGAACGCCGGCGGTCTCGTCCCGGAAATGCCCCTGACCGTGTAGCAGGCTGTATTTTCCGCTGTCTTTCGTGATAGCATACGAGTTTTCCATTTCCTGGAATCCCGCGTCAAAACCTCTCTGTACATGCTGCATCCGGGATTGGGCGTTGCCGTAGATGTCGCCCCGGGTTTCGGCTACGGCGAGCGCCGTTTCGGTATTGTATGTCCTGAGGTCCGTCGCATTAAACAACTCTTCAAGCCAGGCGTTCATGCGTCTGAGCATCAGGGCGTCCTGGGATTTCCCCGCGACATCCCCGGTCAGGATGTTGTCCAGTCCCGCGTAAAGGGAATGGAACTGGGATTTTCCTCCGAGATCAAGGATGCCCGGCAGCAGGATCTCCTCATAGGGAACCTTCACGATGTGAAGCGCTCCGCCCGATTCCCTGGCCACAAACATCGGCGAAGTTTCCACGGTGATTTTCCCGTTGACGGCCGAATCGATGACTTCGTCAAAATTTTCGATCTTGAGATCCCACCCGTTTCCGATCAGCGGGAAATCCGGCTTCAGCCTGACGACCCCGGACACATCCGGCGCCTGAAACACGGGCTGCGTCAATGTTGGAAAGGACATGACGTCCAATATCGGCCGGTCCAGCACGAGAGGCGCGTCGGAGGCCAGGGTTCCGCCGAGGCTCACATAGTTTGCGCCGACCTGCACGCTCTGTTCTTCGATTCGTACGGCGCCGCCTGTATCTTCGATGACGGACCCCATGCTGTTGACCTTTCCCTGTCCCGCGGTCGTTAATACAATGATCCCCTGGTTTTGCAGAATACCGGGTCCCGCGATCCCTGTCCCTTCCGCCCCTTGGATTTCAATGAGGCCCTGGTTGTCGAGGACGGCGCCTTTCCCCACATACATGGCGGTTCCGTTCCGCACTTGGATTGTGCCTTGGGAGGCGTTCCGGATCGTGCTGCCGCTCCAGGCGGCCAACCCGATATTCCCGTTGCCCGAATCGCCAATCTCCGACCCGAGCCGGATCAGGCCCCGGTTGACAGCGAGTCCCGTCTCGTCTCCTTCGCCTTTTACGAGAACGCCGTTTCCGCCGTGATTGACGTCGATTATGCCTTCCGGCGCGTTTTCAAAATACGAGTTTCCGCCGACGTAGACCCCTGTGGAATGATCATTGTCCACTGTAATATGGCCGGTGTTTACGGCTCTTGCGCCTCCCGTCAGGTACATTGCGACGGAGTTTTCATGCCGCGCCGTATCGGCATGGATTCCGGCGGCGCCCAAGTCCGTTTTTCCCACCGTAATGTTGCCGCTGTTGAGCATGTTCACATTGCCGCTGGCATAAATCCCGACGGCGGCTTTTCCGAGGATGAGATCCGCCCGGTTTTCCGCGTGAATCTCATCTTCCGTCCCCTTCCGGGTCGTGAGATAGAGGCCGTAGCCCCCCTCGCCCACGGTCCAGCGCGCCCTGTCCGTCTCAATGAGGTCGGCCCCGCCGTTCTTGTAAATTCCCATGGCGCCGGGTCCGAGGTTCCTGCCGGCAATCTGTACGTCTCCCGTTACGCGCACGTTTCCGGCGCCCTCGCTGACGATGCCGGCGCCTCCTGCGGCGACAGTCATTACTTTCGCTGTAATTCCCGCAACACCGTTATCCCTTCCGAAAATCCCGATGGAATTCTCTCCCACTGTTACGGTTTCCGCGGCTGCGCTTCCGCTTTCGACGTAGATCCCGACGCTTGCCCCCGAAAGTTCAAGGCTTGCGGGAGAATTTCCGACCCGAACCGCCTGAGCCGCTATCTCGGTATGCAGGCCGTAAAATCCTGTGTTTTCCGATCCTTTTACATCGACTGTCCCGACCGCGACGGAATTCCCCACATTGGCGGTCCCGCGACTCACGAGACCGATACTGTTTTCAACGCCGTTGTCGTCCGCAAAGAGAATATTGCCGACGCTCACACAGGTTCCGGCGTTTCCCCCGGTAATCAGCGCGCCAAGTGCTTCCGATCCCGAGATTTCCATGTCTGGCAGCGTCACCTGCCCCGAGGCCATGCTGTAATAGGCCCCGAGGCCTTTGTTTCCGACCCGGATCCCGGCCAATCCCGCTACACTTCCGCCGTTTCGGGCGATCAGTCCGATATTGTCTTCGGCATGAAGGACTCCTTCCGCTTGAAATACGGCGCCTTCTCCGGCGTAAAGCAGTACGCTTCCGGCGCCCCCGCTGAGTTGCGCGGGGTTGATTCCGCTAATGGTTGCGTTTTCCGCGCCGATGGCAATCGCTCCATTCCCCGCCGCCACTTGCGTATGCGGCCCGAGACCGACGACGGCGCCGCCGTTGGCGTAAATGCCTATAGACGTTGCCGCGACTTTGTCTCCGACAGAGATATCGCCGACGAGATTCCCGATTGCCCCTCCCTCGACCCGGATGCCTGTACTGTCGTTCCCCAACGCAATCGTTCCCGCTTGGAGGGTTGTCTGCGTATGCTTGAGATAGATGCCTGTGGTTCCGTCGGCCCCCATCATGCTTTCGCTGCTTACGGATCCGGCGGATCCCTCGGCGGCGATTCCCAGAGCGCCCGGGCCCGTGAGCGCAATCCTCGCGCTTTCGATTCCACGACCGCAGTTTTTGCCGTAGATTCCGATGCCGTCCGATCCCACGGAGATCGTCGCCTCATTTTTCACTTCCGCCGATTCCGAGTAAATTCCTGTGGAGGAAATCCCTTCCTTTCGCCCGTCCGCTTCGATCCGCCCGCGGTTCGTAAGCGTCACATCGGCCGAACCCGCGCTCCCCAATGCGGCCATGCCGACGCCGCCGTTTTTGACGCGGATGACGCCCGCTTCGTTGTTGGCTATGGTCCAGGTTCCCGCCATATAACGGGCCGCCAGGGCCGCGGCGCCGTCTGTTTCGATTTCGGCGTCGTTTGTGAGATTGCCGTTTTCCGTTCCCGACAGCACGCCGTTTCCGCTAACGCTGAGTTTTCCGCCCAGGCGCAACTCTCCGCCGTTTTGCACGAGGATTCCCGTCCCGCCGTCCTGTCCGAAGATGAATCGCATGTCGCCTGTGAGTCCGATATCGGCAACGCCCCCATCCACAAGGATACCCAGGGAATCGGCGCCTTCTATGCCTATGACGCCTCCGTCCGCCGTGAGTTTCGCCCCGCGGGCCACAAGGATACCCACGGCGCCGTCACTGACCACGGTCTCGGCGCTGTAAATCAGATCCTGATTTCCGCAGTAGATGCCCACGACCCCGTCGCCTGCGGCCTCCACCCGAACCCCTTCCAATGTCCACCCCTGTACAAGTTCCTGGTTTCCGTCGGCGGTTGTATGATGTTGCGGCAGATATAGTCCGATTCCGCCGGATTTTATGATCGCTTGATTGAATCTTATGCTGTCGTCCGCCGCCCAGATGCCGACCCCTTTTTCAAAGGCAGTCAAATCCAGATTTCCTTCGATGACGGCGTTTTCGGCGAAGATGCCGACGCCCTTATCCGAGTCTCCGGTAATGCGGCCAGGGTTCATGAGTGCGCCCGGCCCTGTATCCCGCAACAGAATTCCCACGGCGCCTTCTCCCGTCACGCGGATCGTTCCGTTTTGTCCGTCAAAGCATCCGCCCTGTCCGGTAACGGCGACCCCCGACCCTTTGCGAACTTCGATGGTTCCGCTGTTTACAAGGGCGCCGCCCGCCGTAGCCATGGCCGCGCTCCCGTCTCCATCCACCGCCAGGGTCCCGCTGTTGACGCCGGTTCCTCCGCCCGCGTAGATGCCGACGCTCTCCGGCGTTTCGATCACATCGCCCGTGGATCCCGACTCATAACGGGAGTTTTCCGCCACATAGGCCCCGAACAGGCGTTCGCTTCCCTCGTAGAAAATGCGCTGATTGTTGTAAAGGTCAATCCCGCCGCCCGCCCGGATCCCGATGAGATTGGCGCCCGTAAGCGTAAGCGGCGCGCCTAAGGTCAGGGATTCGTCATAATTATAATAGAGACCGATATTTTCGGCAGGGCTGTCGTTTCGGATGGCGATTCCGGAGCCGGAGATGTTTGCGCCGCCCGAGAGTACGATGCCGGTTCCGTAATCGCTGTTCGAAGTATTTTCCATAAGGAGATTCATGTGATCCGCATGGATCACCGCGCCATTTTTGGCGTAAATCCCGGTATTATTTCCTGTGACGGTAAATTCCGCCAGATTCAGCTCCGATTCGTCCACGAGGATGCCGACGTTGCCCGAGCTTCCGTTCTCAAAGACGATGGATCCGGGATCCCTGAGTTCCGCTCCCTGTGCGATCCGGATTCCCATGCCGCCCGTTCCATCCAGGCTCACGACGCCTCCGGCGTTTGAGACGGCCACGCCTTTTCCTTCGGCCGAAAGACCCGTCTGGCCTTCTCCCCGGAGGTTGATCCGCTTTGTATTGGCGATGGTCCCCTCTTCGGCATACATGCCGACGGCTCCCGATGAATCGGACAAAAGATCAATTGTGGCGTTGTTTGCGGCGGTGATTGAACCCGGGGTTTCCCCCTCTGCCAGGTAGATCCCGACGCTTTTTTCCCCCACATTCATTTGGAGGTCGCGCCGCAGGCCGTAGGTGAAGTCGGCGGCGTAATCCTTTAGATAAATGTTTGCCGCTTTCTTGAGCCCCGATCCGTCCAGAGAAATTTCTATGGTGTTTTCCCCGTCAAAGCTAAAATCTCTTGTGCGGGTATCCCCGGTCAAATAGAGGGCGACCTTGTCTCTGCCGCCGTCGTCGGAAAGAATTTCCACGCCGTTGGGGGCCTGGATCAGGCAGTCTTTCGCAAAGATCCCGATGGAATCTCCGCCGATTCGGATGGTTCCCAGGGTCCCTTGCGCTCCGCACAGCAGGACGCTGTTGTTTGTGGCGTAAATACCGACGCCCCAGTCCCCTGTTTCGATAAGCCCCTGATTTTCCACCATGGTTTCGGAACCCCAGATACCCACGGACATGTCCTTGGGCCCGGTCCCCGACGCCACCGAGATTGTTCCGGTATTTCTTACGAGATTGCACCAGGCGTTGCTGTATTCACTTCCGGAACCGGCGCTGTTATTCATGGCGCATATGCCCACGGATCCGGGACCGCTCAGCGTAATATCTCCGGTATTTACGATGTGGAATATCCCTTTGTCGAAACTTTCTCCGAAATCGGCGCCCGCCGTATTTCCGTTTCCGTCCATCCGGTAGGCGTAAGCGAGGATTCCGATGGCGCTGCCTCCGGCCACATCAAGGGTTCCTCCCTGTTGGACCCATGCCCCGTTGACTCCGAAGATCCCTACGCCGCCTCCGATGCTTCCATAGCCTTGCTGAATGGAAATGGCGGCGCCGGGTTTCACATCAACAACGCCATAATTCGTATAAATACCGATGGTCCCGCCCGATGAACTGTCCGTTCTCGCCGCCGTCAGTCGCGCGCCCTGCTCCAGCACAATCTTCGTGTCGTCGGCGCAAATACTCTTTTCATTGCCGGAATTGGAAATTCCGATTACGGGGTTTCCGCCGCCGAAGACCTCGTCCGCTTTTAAGAAGTCAAGGACCGCGCGGATATCCGCCGTACCGTCCGCCGTGATCTGGAGTCTCTCCCCTTGAAAACGGCGGTAATAGTTGTATCCTGCCGTGCCCGAAACGCCGCCGGCGTCCATAAGCCCCCCTAATACCAGCGATCCTCCGTCCATTCGGACCAGGGTAAATTCTTTGTGGGAATCCTCCGTGATCTCCACGTTTTCCCCCAATGCTTGCAGCACGTCGTTTTCAAGATTTGCCATGTGGAGCGTTCCGTCGTAATCAAGGAACTCCGCCAAAATGACGTCTTTGGAATCGACCCGGATTTTGGCGTTGTCCCAGATGATTCCGTAGTCGGCGCTATCGTTTATCCGCGTCCCCACGGCCCTTCCGTCCAATGTGATTTCTGCGCCGCCGAGATCAATCAGCCCATTCGCGCCGTCGGACCAAAAGGCGTAATTGTCGCCCGTATAGCTCAGATTTGCGTTCCGGAGATTGATCTTCGTGGTCGCGCCGTCGCTGCCCCCTGTGGCTGCCGCAATGGCGCAGCCGTTTCGGACGGTGATCTCGGCTTCGCGGAGATTCAAATCGACGCCCCCGGCCGCGTACACCGCGACCCCTTCGCCGTCGCCCGCCGTCCCCTTCGCCAGATTGTTTTCCACGAGAATACTTGTAGGCGCTATTTGATGAGTGACCCCGCCGGAAACGTACAGGCCGCTTGCGCCGTCGTAGGCTTCCAGAATCGAGCGCGAATTGAAATCTGCGTCTTCACTGACCACTGCCCAGGCTTTTCTGCCGGCGGCCACGCTCTTCCCGCCGTGTGAATCCTCTTCATAATACGAGCCCGGCGCGTTATACACGCCGATGGCGGATTCTCCGGCAACGCGTATACTTCCGGCGTCGCTTCGCAAAACGGCTCCTTCGTTGTAAAGCCCCACGGTGTAGTTTCCGAGCGTTTCCACCTCGGTTTTTCCGTAGTACATCTGGGATTTCTTCCCTTTGTTATAGATCCCGACGGAGATCTCGTCGTCCTTGCCGGTCACCTCTATGGAACCGCCATGGACCGAAAGCGAGCTGCCGTTTTCAGTGGCGTGATAAATTCCCGCGGTGCGGGCGCCGCTCGTGACGATTTTCGCGTCGCCTTCAAAATAAAAACCGCCGTCTTTAAAATAGATCCCGGCGGCCTCGTCGCCAGTGACAGTGATTGTGCCCGCTCTCATGGTCATAACCCCGCCGTTGGTGTCGCTGTAGACGCCTACGTTGGCGTCGCCTACCCGGATGTCGGTTCCCCCGGCGCCGGTGTCCAATGTAAGTTCACCGCGACCGGTGTTGTAGATTCCGGTGGATTCCGCGCCGTCGCTGTTTTTGACAGCGCCGCTTATCTTCATGATGCCTTCGTTGTAGACGGCCGTGGCGTATTCGCCGACGCTGATTTCTCCGCTCAGATTTTTGATTTTGCCCGTGGCCTCGTTATAAATTCCGACGGAAGTCCCTTCGGCGTTTCCCTCCATGCGGATATTTCCGCTGATGTCGTCGACGACGCCCTTGTTGTAGAGGGCGACGGAAGATCCGTTGTTGAAATTCATAGAACCTGAAAAATCATAGAGTTGTCCGTCATTGTAGATTCCGGTGAAATTCGTCATGTCTTCGTTGAGATCCACGCCGTCGTAGTAATAAGTACTTCTCAGAATATCCGAAGTCACGGCGAGATTTCCGCGGTCAGCGTTGTAAATTGCGGTATTGTTTGTCTGGCCCAGGGTGATCTGCGGCGTCTCATTCAAATCGCCGATATTGTAAAGGCCGATGTCATAGGAACCGCCGGTCTTGATTTCAAAGTTGCCGACGCTCGTAATATTTCCGTCTTCAAAGACCAGTCCGATATCGTAGTTGCCGTGGGCGAAAATGGTTCCCGCAAGGTCAAGGGTACCCGCGGCCTGATAGATTCCGATTCCGTAGGGATCAAAAAGCAAAAGTTGCGAGGTGGTCGCGCCGGATGTGGAATCATAACCATCGGTCACATCCATGCGGTAGACGCCTTTGTTGTAAACGCCGATTCCGTAATCATCGACGGTAATCGTACTGCCTATGGGGTAGATTTCCCCGGCGGCGTTATAGATCCCAACCGCCCGACCGTCCGTTGTGTTGGTCCCTTGAGCGGTGATGGAGGAATTTTCAATCGTAACGCCGTCTGCCGCGCTGTAGACCCCCACGGCGCCTGCTGCTCTGGCGTAAATATTCGCCAGATTTTTGATGACGGTTGTGGGAAATGTCAGCGCTCTGACCGTGATCGACAATTCATTTTTCCCGTGATAAACACCCACGCCGTTCTTTCCGGTGACTTCCACCGTGGCGTAATCAATTTCCGTGTAGCCTTCGTTGTAGATTCCCGTGGAGGATTCTCCGCTCATGGAGATCTTGGCGCGCACGGGTACATTGGAATTATTCAATGCGAATTGATGGTATCCCTCATTGCCCTCGGCAATGGCCATCCCGTAACTTTTTGCGCCAAATAGCGTAATATTCCCGTTGTTGGTGGCGCTGGCGCCTCTGGAACCCCGGAAGTTTCCCGCGGTCATGGCGTAAAAATCCGGAAACTTCGATGAGATTGTATACGTCGAGGCCAGCGTCACCTTCCCGGTTGCCGTGGCTTGTAACGCCGTATTGCCCTCGCCGGTCCCGTTCAGCGCCAGATTCTTTTGAAGCGTGATCCCGTCGAGATTTGTCCGGAACAGGACGCTGTTCTCGGCATCTGGTTCGAATGTGATGTCAGCGATTTTATCGCCGTTCAGTACCATCTCGTTGTGGTTGGCGCCAAGATAGGCTGGATTTCGATAAAACCCGACGTTTTGCTTCCCTCCGACCTTGATGTTGAGTCCCGCGATGAGGTTGGCGTCATCGGTTTCGCCATCGCTTCCCAAGTGTCCGTGTCCGCCGGTGGGATCCCCCTGGGATCGGCCCTGGGCGATGGAAATCCCGATATTGTGATCTCCCCTGACTTCGATATATTTGCCGGGGGTCCCTTCGATACGCGTCAAGTCATAGTAATTGACTCCTTTGAAGGGGTAGTCCTGACCCGTGGTCTCTTCCGCCGTATAGTCCTTCAGGCGTATGCCGTAGTTATCTTTTCCGTCCACAATGATGGTTCCAGCCTTAACCGTGCTGTTGGGGCCCTCTCCGTCGGTATCGTAGCCGTAGACTCCGTTTCCGGCGGTCATGTAATAGCCGTAATCAATCCCCACGCTTCTTTTCGCACCGGACTGGATATGAATGATTCCCGCGGAATTGTCGGTGACAGGCAAGCCTACAAAGGCCGAACTCAAAGGTCCCCATATCATCCCGTTGAAATATTCGGCGTCAATCATGATCCCCGCCATGTTGGAACCTTCCACCAAGTTGATGGTTCCGCTGTTTTTTAATGTTTGCGTCATGCCGTTGGGCGCGTTGACCGCGGCGACGTTATCCCCGCCGTTGCCGCCGTTTGCCAGAAGCTGATGCTCGAGTCCCACAAGGACGCCATCGGGATTCCACTCGGGCGCTTTCAAATTGAGCGTTCCCGTGAAATCAAATACCTTCTGCTCATCCTTATGGGTTTCATATTTCCCGGTGCAATAGGGATTGACACTGGCAAAAATCCGGACATTGGGGCCGCCGATTTCCGTGGTGACCGTATATTCCCCCTCCACCGTGGCCGCCCAGTCTTCCACATGACTGATAAAGGCGTAAATTGTCTCATTGGTGCTGCCGGCCGCCAGCGTCGCGCTGTTTGCTGTATTGACGCTCCAATTTGTGATAAAATCCTGATCCCAGCTGGTTCCGTTTGCGCCCATGACAATATTCACGGATCCCAGCGGCTTTGTCTGTTCGTAATTGTTGATGACCGTAACGATGTCGTCCGGATGGCTGTCCCCGCCTTGAAGAATTCTTCTTCCCGCGTGTTGTTCGAATCCGGTTCCGTGAAAGCTCAGATTGACCGGCGCAAAAATCAGCGGTTCCGGCGTCGCAGGCGGGGCGGGCGCTTCCCCCAATTCCAGCGTAAAAACATTAACGTTGGCTTCGGGTTTCCGGGGATTTAGCGTAAATCGCAATCCCTCCGCGGGTTCCGGCAATTCCGGCGTCACGTCTGTTCTGCTCCCGGGCGCCGGCGCTTTTGCCTGCACGCACGCCATAGGAATCCTGACCGATAGGTGCGTAGATTCGTCCGAAAGCGAAGGCATAGCTTCTTCCGGCGCGACCGTTACGGGTTCCTCCACGTCAAAACGGATCTCGGGCATCGGGATGTCCCCCGGATTGGCGTCTGTCGTCCCTTCATCCCGAAATACAGGCAGCGTCGGCGCCGGACCGATTGCTGGAATTTCGGGCGTTTTGATGTCTTGATTCATAACTTTGGAAACCTGAAACGCCGCCTCTCTGTCCAAAGGCGTTCCGATATCGGCGATTTCAAAATCCGTCCGGTTTGAGCCGTTCCCGACAATGACGCCGTTCCCGCCGTCCAGAATCTCCTCCGCCAGTCTCGGGTCAGAAATTTTCCCGTTCCGGTAATCCTGATCGAGATCGTCGGTCATGCCGCTGACGTCCGGCGTATAATAACCCTTGTCCAGCCAGGTTTCCGCCAAAGCCAAATCTTGGGCAAATGCGGCCCGCGTTCGGTTTTTCATCCGCCCGTGTCCCTCCCCGAACACGGTAAAAAAGATCTGATCGCTGTGATAGACGGGCTTCGAATAATTGTCCCCTTTCCGGAGCAACGCCCGGTACGAATCCTTCAATTCCCGGATCCGCTCTTCATTTTCCAGCAAAAGCGCCTCGATTTCCGACCGCTCTGTGGCAATCCGATTCAGGAAATCTGCGCGAGCCTCCCCGCTCGTTACGACTTCTTCTCGATTCCCGTGCGGTAAATCCTTACCGAAGATTCTAAGCCGCGTATCTGCGCTGTATGTATCTTTTACCTCCCCTTGATCTCGGAGATCGCGACTTCTTTCGTTTGCAAGGGCTTCGTCCGCGGCAAATGCAAAAATACCGCGATGTCTCGGCGTCACCGAGCGTTGCGGGCCACAGTCGGGGCTGGCGGCAACGCAGCCGGCCGAGAGGTTCCCCCGAATCAAAAAACTCACCAGCAATCCCGCCACAAAAGAGATTTTCCGTTTCAAACTGTGTTTCAATACCCGTTCCGTTTCCTGTTTTCCTGTCATGTCCATCCTCCTGTAGAACGTAAGCTGTAAGCGGGCGCGTGTGGAAAACACCTTGCACACCCTTGACCCATTACGCAGGTAATTCTATTTGACTTTTTACAAATTATAAGGCAATTCCATTTGACTTTTCACAAATTATAAGGCAACTCCATTTGACTTTTCACTGATTTAAAAGACAATAAATTCCAATAAAAAAATAAGCGCACATGGGAATGTGTAGATCCAACGAAGTAAAATGGGCTTATCGCTGAAATATTTATAGTTGATATTATTATACCACAATAACGATATTTTGTCATCAAAAAATTTGCGAATTTCAAAAAAAATTTTCGTCACGATGAAATGCCGCCATCTCCCGCAATTTTCTGCGTCCACATAGAAATGGTAGATTTATGACAATAAAGAAAACCGCAGTTACCGCCGCGGTTTTGATTTTTATATATCAAGAAACATTGGGATACAACCTTCTATGAACTTATAGTCGTCTCGTTCCATATATGCTTCAAATTCTCTAAACAAATGCCTTCGATAAAAGTTTTGTGCTTCAGGTACGGAATATAGAATCACAAATTGCGCTCCAATGGACTCCTTTCGAATTCTCTTACATTTTCGTAACGTCTCGCCAAATAAATAATCACTTAATCGAAAACAACAGTCATTAGAATCGTATGATAAATGTTGGACACATTTATCCAAAGCAAAATATTTTATCTCGATTGCCGGAAAACTGATCCGCTGCAATATATTTGGCGATGTTGACAATGCGGAACAGCAAATTGTAGCATACCCGAACAATCTGCTATGAATCAAGTTCGTAAAAAGATAGGTTTTAGTTCGATAATCGTCCAGTTTCACATTTTTCAAATAATAATCAATTGCCTCGTTTCCACAGGAAAAACGCTTAGTTAAACACAAATTCTTGTTAGTGAGTGGTACCAATTTACAGTCCAAATCGTACCCATATTTTCGTCTCATACTACTTTTTCTTCTTCTCCTTTTCTTTTCTCATTTTTTTTATCATCGCAACTCGATCATCAATAGCCTTCAGGGCTTTATCCAAAGATCCTCCTTTAGACGCATTCAAAAAATCCTCCAGTTTATCCGGAGCAATCTCAAACACGTAATTTCCAGGCTTACAAAATACCGACATTCATATCACCCCCAACTATTTTCATAATTATACCACAAATCCCTAAAATAATCAAGAACGATTCCAACAACTTCTCCTTTCCTGCCTGCCAATTCCCCACCACGCCTTTGCGCCTCCGTGCATGATCTTTCCCCCACACGCCTGCGGGGCTGCGCCCCTCTGCCCTTCGGACAGACCAGCTGCGCTGGGCAGGCTGATTCTAAAAAATATGTTTTCGGATGCCCCCCGGCTAGGCCCTACGGGCCGTCGCCGTCCCCCCGTCCCGGGGGGACTCAGGCCTCCGCTACACGAAACCGCCTCTTAATAACCATATACACAAACCTCCAAGACAATTTTACATGATAATCGCTTCGACCCAAGCCCTAACCCGCAATGGTAGGGGCGTAAGATTTTACGCCCGGTCAACCGGCCCATAAATTTCCCATCGAAGCGACACTTGTAGGGGCGAATTCGCGACTTCTTGCGCCTGCGAAGCAGGCGTTAGAAGGCCGCGATGTCTCGGCGTCAGCGAGCTTGCGAGCCACAGCCGAGACTGAAT
>JAISST010000059.1 GCA_031272945.1 Fusobacteriaceae bacterium | reverse complement strand
GAAGCTCGTATTGCTGTTCTTGGCTCAGTCGAACCGCGTTAGTCTTAAGTTCATTTTCCATGACTATATTATACCACAAATCAATTCAAAACGCGATGTTTATTTGGTATATCAATAACTACGAATACGTTGGTCAGCCACTTAAAAAAGCCTTTCTTGGATTGTGCTGCAGTACTAGCCATAAACGAACACCTCACTATGTAATTTAATAAAAACCTGTGCAGAAAATACTTCACATATATCTCTGATTCCTATCCGGATTTCAGACTACGTTATGGTAGCTTCTTCTTCAGACCTCATTTTTGGATTACATAATTTCAGATCATTGGGGCAGCAGAATATCAATTTGTAAATAAAAAAGCGAAAAATATCATTTTTAAGCTGTTTTGCGTGTATTCGGGTCACTCATTCCGATTATCGTCATTTTTCATAATTATAGCAGACTTGGAAAGATTTGTAAACTAATTTTTGGAAAATCTATAGGTCGTTTTCACGTCAAGGGCCGCCATTTCGGCGTAAATAATCCGTCATGAGACCCCGTCCGTTTTTTATAACAATATTGGACGCGGCCCCGCAGGGGCCGCGTTCCGACAGGTTCATATTACAGGGCGGCCGCCTGCGACTCCACAGGCGCTCTCCCCGACTTCCGGGTCAGGTATCTCTTGCACTGCTGATCTTTATTATAACCGAGCAACACGCCGAGTATAAAATCCTCTTCGAGGGTAAAATCCCGCAACGTCGTTTTGCGGAAGGACCGGATCACATTGACGGAGTCCGGCTTTCCAAAGAAAATATTCACATAACCCGATTGCAATGTCTCCACAATGGAATCGTACTTACACTTTTCCAACTGCTCCATGATCAAGCCGACATTTTTTTCCGAAGTCGTCAAAAGAGATAAGGTTCGCAATCCCTTGTTCAGCTCATAAAGCATGTGAAAAAATACGCTGAGTCCTATCTGTTCGTTGATGCTCATAAGCCGTCGCCTACTTTCCCAAAAGGGCGACCCAGTCTGAGATTCTCTGTTCCGTAAGCTCAGGCTGGTTGTTCTCGTCGAGGACAAGGCCGACAAAATCTCCGTCTACGACCGCTTTGGAGGCGGAAAACGTATACCCTTCCGTGGAAGTGGTTCCCACAAGGCTGATGCCCTTTCCGGCGATCTCCTCGTAGAGAATTCCGATGGCGTCCACAAAGGAATCTCCAAAGGAGGCCTGGTCCCCGACGCCGATAAAGGCGACTTTCTTTCCGGATAGATTTTTGGCTTTGAGCTCATCCAACGAAGCGATCCAACTGTCCTGCAAATCGCCCATGCCCCAGGTGGAACTGGCGAGAATGATCCGTTCGTAATCATCCGCCTTGCCGATATCCACCGCTTCAAAGACGTCGGCTCCCAACAGTTCTCCGACGCGTTTGGCGATCCTCTCCGTGTTTCCCGTCGTGCTTCCATAAAATATCCCTGTTTTCATAAAACGTCTCTCCTTTCGTAATTAAAAATATTTGAAATAAATGTAAATTGATTATAGCATATTTTTATTTTAAAATCAAACTATTTTAAAATAAAAACGCCATCTCATACATCAAATTTTTCAAGGAGAGAAGGACTGTGAAAATCGACGCTTCATTCATCAAATTTCACAAGGAAAAAGGGATTGATATATTTGAAAGAAAAAGCGGGGCTCCCATCTTCGGGCGCGTCATCCCGGCAGACGACCCCTTCTATGGGGGCGTTGGCGTTCTTTTTCTTGTCGGCGACAATGTCCGGATCGTCGGGTCTGTGCTTGATGGTCTTGATCCAATCCTCAAGCTCCTGATAGCTCTCGAAGGGTTCTTTGCGGATGCCGATCAGAGGCACGGCCGAAATCACAAGGCGTTTTTTTTCGGGCGCAGCTTCTCCGGCGGGACGCCCCTCCCCGGAAATCATCGCTTCTCCGGAGATCAAACCCGGGGAATTGGCAATGTCCAGATCCCGCATCATGGCAGCCCGGGAGAGCTTTCTCAATACGCCGTCCTTTCCCAGGCGAAACATATTGAAAATGCTGATGACCTTCTCGCTCAGGGCGTATTTATTGCCCTGAATGCCGAATCCGTGGATTTCCCCCTGCCAGATCAGACCCGCGAGGTCTTTGTCCGCTTCAAACAACGTCCGGAATTTACCGGGAATATCGTATTTTTCCGCCATATCCCCGTAGACTTTCATGTCGCCCTCAAAACGCAACAGTTTCCAGTTCCGGCTGCAAATGCCGAAAGGCTCTCCTCTTTTTTGGAAATAGGTGGCCGAAGTCCCGTCGATTTTTTCGGTCACCACCAGAGGAATTTTCTCATTTTTGATTTTCTCAAAGAGCTCCGGCATGTTCTGGATCCGCTCTTCATCCGTTTTCGGGACCCAGTCGGGGAAATGGTCCCGGACCGGTTTTTCCTTAGGCGTCAAAACATGGAACCACAGCCAGCGGAACAAACCGTAGCGCATCAAATATTTGAAAAATCTGTTTTTCGGGCCTTTCTTTCCGATGTCGTTGGCCCGGTCCAGTTTGTCTTCGGGCTTTACATATAAAGTAACGCCCAAGCTGTCGCTGACGTCTTCCCCAAGCTCAAACCGCCCTTTCCCGAGATACGGGGCGATGGGAAGCACAAGGCCCTGGGAAATCTGCCCTCGCAGCTTTTGAGTCTTGATCCGGTAATGATATTTCGCCAAAAATTCAAACTCGGGCTTTTCCGGCATCAAGCTGTCCACTTCGCAATAGATCACGGAATCGCCTACCGCGAAATTGTCCTTCTTTGCCACGACGCAAGTCCAACCGTCAATGACGGCGCACTCGATCATGTCAGCGCCCTCGATGGGTCTGATCTCGCTGATTGTCCGTATAGTCGCCAATTTTCGCGCCATTATTTATCCCTCCCAATTTTATTATTTCGGTAGATTAGGCTAAAATTCACCTGACAATTGTATTATCTATATTATACCTATAAATATATAAATTGTCAAGCAAAATTTCTATCCATTCTCAATTCTCAATTCAATAAGGCTTTTCTCCTCTTACTGCATTTGAAATAAATCAAAAACAGCAGGGAAGTCAGCCCCCAGGAAACGGGGTAACAGCCCAGGATACGATAGAGCGTGGGCGTTTTCCCGATGACGATGAAAATCCACAGGATCCGAAACACGCAAATCCCGAAGGAAGTGATCAGCATCGGCGTAAAGGAGATTCCTATGCCGTACAGATAACAGGCGATGAGCTCGTAGGCCACATACAACAGATAAAAAGGCGATAAAAAGCGTATGATGGTGACCGCGTGCTCCAACACCAGCGGATCATCGGAAAAGAAGCGCGACAGGGAGGGTCCCCATAACCAGGTGACGACGCTCAGAATCACCGTGATCACGATATTGATTTGAAAACAGACCACAAGTCCCCGCCGGACTCTGTCATACTGCCTGGCGCCGAAATTTTGCGCCGTAAAGACCGTGATGGCGACGCCGAAAGAACCGATGATCATGGAAAAAACCACCTCGATTTTCCGGTCAATGGCCCAACCCGCCACGGCGGAAGTACCCAGGAGGTTGATGCTCGACTGCAAAATGACGTTGGCCAGCGAAAAATACGTGGATTGCAAAGCGCGGGGCAAGGCGGTCCGAATCAATTTCGGAACAAGAGGGCCATAAATCTTGAGTTCCGAAAGCCGGACCCGATAGATTTCCTTCGTGCGCATGAGCGAAAAGAAGGACAGAAAGACGCTGACAAACTGGGAGATGACCGTGGCAATGGCTACGCCCGCCACATTGAGACGAAAGATCGCCACCAGCAGGATGTTCAGCCCGATATTGAGGACGGCGCAGACCATCAGAAAGTAAAGCGGGGTCTTGGAATCCCCGATGGCGCGAAATATGGCCGTACACATGTTGTACACCATCGTGAGGGAAAAACCCAGAGAGACAATCTTCAAATAACGGACGGAATAGTCAAAGGCGTCTGCCGGGACTCGCAGCCAACGCAGCAGGGGCTCGCTCGACAAATACACCGAGACGGAAATCGCGATCCCCAACAGGATGCTCAGAGCAAGGGATGTATGAATGGCTTTCGACAGATGTTTTTTCTTGGCGGCGCCGAAATATTGCGCGATGATTACGGAGCAACCCGATGAGAGGCCGATGGAAAAACTGATGAAGATATTCATGATGTAAAAGGGGCTGCCGCCCACGGCCGCCAGGGCCTCCTTCCCCACATACCTCCCGACAATGATGGTGTCGGCGGTATTGTATACCTGTTGAAAAAAAGTCCCCAGCATGATGGGGAAAAAGAAGATCAGGAGTTGCTTCCAGATGGACCCGTGTAAAATATCCGCGGCTTTTGTGCTTTTCATATTTTTTTTCACTTCCGTACGTCAGTTTTGTGAGGATCATTCAGATTTCCACAACGAGATCCTTATTTTATTCCTTATTTTAAAATATCTCTGATTTTTGCCGTATATTCCGGCAGTTCAGTTGATGCAAATATCCAAATGTCCGACATCTGTAGAGTAAAATATCCATGCGCCGTTACATCACGAAGTCCAGCCATATCCTTCCATGGTACCTGTTCGCTTTCTTGCCGGAATTCCATTGTCAATTTCTTTGTCAATTCACTGATATTGATCATTGTCATGCAAGTTGCCCGCATTAATTGGTCATTCTCAAGAAATGACTGTTCATCTTTACCAGAAAGCATTTTGGACAGCACATCAGATTCTTCGACGATTTTCAGAAGAATGGATCGATCTCTCTCATTCATAGCACATTCACCGTTTTTCCGATTTTTATGACAGCGCCTTCAGGAATAGGCGCGTGAATCACATCTACCGGCTTTTTTAATTCTTCTTCCATAAAATGTTTCAACCGTATCACGGTGAGAATGGAAACAGAAGGTTTGGCAAACTCAACCAGAAGATCAAGGTCACTATCTTCCGTGGCGCGCCCGTCCGCATAAGAACCAAAATAGGATGCTTTTATCAAAGAAAACTCTGTGGCCGCTTTTTCTATTGCATTTACTATCTTTTCATGGGTCAGCATAGCATATCACCTCTACTCAATCGGTTGAAAACTACTACTTATTCAATTTCCCTGTCTCACGCCTTTTCGGGCGGCTGTGAATTCTATCAAATTCAAGTTAACCCGCAAATCCTCCGAATCCCTGAAACCAGTACATTAAAACTATGCGAAGCATTTCCTTCAATAGGCAGAATTTTTCCTATCTCCCGGGAACCACCTATCTTTTGATACGCTCCGTGCGTCAACCTGTCCAGCTCTTTTGACGGATTCTGAATCCTGTCCGGATTTCTGTATCTTGCCTTTCCGAAAAGCGCCGCCAGATCACTTAAACCCAACGCTTTTCCGGTTGCTGGCAAGTCGCCGAGATAAAAACTCTCCAATTCGTGGCAGGCAATTCTGACCAAAGCATCCGGTTTCCCGGCTTCTTTACATAAGCGCGCCAAATTTTCCTTTACTTTCATGCAAATTGCCGTGTCCTGATCTCTCATCACAAGAAACAGCGTGTCAGGTTTCCTCCAGCAACGCAGTTTTCTTCCTATTTGTTTTTCCAAATCCTGTTTCCCCTGGAAAACAACATATCGGATATCCATATTTTCAGGAAGCAGTCTGGGAAGAACACCTTCTAGAAAAGCCCGGGCGGAAGGTTCTTCCAAAAAACAAGCCAGCGTCCTCATTTGGGATCAACTTCCCCGAAGAAGCCCTGATTCCACAAATATCCCATCTGATCTCCGTCTTCCATGTACGCTTTGATTTGTTCATTGTCGGAAGCCCGTTTGATTTCCGTACAGCCGTCTTTTTTCTCGAGCCAGAACACTTCGCCCAAGCGCGCCGCATTGAGAAAATCCGGAGAATGGGTGGAAACCATGACTTGTTCTCCCCGATTTGCGTATTCACGAAACTCTTCCGCAAGTTCCTGCAACAACTTGGGATACAGCTGGTTTTCCGGCTCTTCCACACAAAGCAGCGGATAAGGCTTCGGGTCATTCAGCAATACCAAATAAGCAAGCATTTTAATTGTTCCATCAGAAACAAATTTTGCGAGAAATGGATCCTCAAAGGCGCCGTCTTGAAACTTTAACAATACGCGGCCTTCTTCTGTCGTTTTCGCCTCCACATGATTGATTCCGGGAATACGTTTTTTCATTTTTTCCAAGATCATCGCAAATGTATCCGGATGATTTTTGTATAAATATTCAACCACCAGTGACAGATTCTCCCCTTCCCGGGATAGATGTTCCGCAAAATTAGCCTCCTGCTCTGGCCTTGCTTTGCTGATGTGAAAATCAGAAACATACCAATTCTCAATCAATTCGCCCAAAGCCACAACAGCAGGAAACCGCTCAAATTGCGCAAGGCCTTTGATC
>JAISST010000158.1 GCA_031272945.1 Fusobacteriaceae bacterium | reverse complement strand
TGATGATGTGCGTATTGACCTGGGGATATTTCTTTCTGTACAAAGAAAGCGTCTCGGGAAAACGGTAGAGCGCGTAGTTCACAGAAACGCCGATATGGATTGTCCCACAGATCGCATCTCTCTGTCCGTCGAGAACTTCCCGCATCCGCCGCAAAATGTCCGCCGCTTCTTCCGTTTTTTTACGCACTTCTTCTCCTTCAGGCGTAAAATGCACGCCATAACGGGACCGCACGATCAGGGGTACGCCCAATTCCTGTTCTATGGCGCTGATTCGTTTGGATAGGGCGGATTGAGAGGTAAAGAGAATTTCCGAGGCTCGGGTGATATTTTTTGTTTTTTCCAAAACAGCGATCAATTCAAAATCTCTTTCGTCCATCGGCTCTCCTGCGATTCAAATCGGGTGGGATATTCTTTATTATGACGACACTATTCTATCACAAATCGCATGGAAAAGCAAGCTATTTAATAACAAAATGGAATAATTATTTTAAATAACCATTCTTTTTTGGAATGTATTTCTACGAAATAATTGAATTTTACTTTTTGCGCATTACGTTGTTTAATATAGGCACAAATAGTTTGTGTTTTATACAAAACAATCTTTTTTGATCTTAAAAGTGAGGTGATAAAATGCTCGTACGAAAACCCGCGATAGCGGGTACACTTGAATCAAGCGATGTCCAGGTCAGTGTGGAGCCTTCGGAATCCGGATTGAAGCTCACGATCGACAGCATTGTCATGAACCAGTATGGTCCGCAAATCAAGCAAGTCGTGACAAAAACCCTAGAGGAATTGGACGTAATAAACGCTGTTGTGCGTGTTGTGGACAGGGGCGCACTGGACTGTACGATCCGGGCCAGAGTGCAATGTGCCGTATTCCGCAGTTGCGACGCTTCTCATGAAAATATCCCTTGGAAAGGAGCGGTGAGATAATGACAAGACCCAAGCCTCAGAAAAAAAGACTCCGGCGGACCATGATGTTTATGAACGCCCAATCTCCCGGACTGATCAAGGACGCCTACATCTACGGCGCCGACAGCATCATTTTGGATTTGGAAGACGCCGTGGCGGAAAATCAGAAAGACGCCGCTCGCTTTTCTCTCTACAACGCTTTGCAATCGATTGATTACGGCCAAACGGAAGTTATTGTCCGGATCAACGGCCTGGATACGCCCCATTGGCGAGAAGATATCCGCTGCGTCGTAGCGGGAGGGGCCGACGGCATCCGAATCGCCAAATGCGAAAGCGCGTATGATGTCAAAACCGTTGACAAATATGTAACGGACACCGAAAAAGAATTCGGCGTGGAAGAAGGGAGAACGTTGCTGATGGCCGCCTTGGAAAGCCCCATGGGCATTCTAAACGCCTACGAAATCGTGACCGCGTCTCCGCGTATGTTCGGCTGCGCCATCTCCGGCGGAGATTTCAGAAAGTGCATGCATGTCCGGATTGAGGAAGCGGGAATCGAAATGTTCGTGGCAAGAGGGCAGATGTTATTGGCCGCGAGAGCCGCAGGCGTTCAATGTTTCGACACGATGTTTCCCAATATTGACGATACGGAAGGATTTCAGGCGGAAGTCATCCAAAATCGCAAAATGGGTTTTGACGGGAAAAGCATCGTAAATCCGAGGCAAATCCGCTTTGTGCATGAAACTTTCGCGCCAACGGAAAAGGAAATCGCTTACGCGGAAAAACTCGTGCGCTCTTTCAATCAGCAGGTAAAATCCGGCGTGGGAGTTTATACCGTGGATGGAAAAATGGTCGACATTCCTTTTTTTGAAGACGCCGAGCGGGTCATCGCGCTGGCGAAAGCATGTGGCGTATATCACGGTGATTTATAAAGGAGGGGGCGTATATGATTAACGCAGTCAGCAGGGACATTCCGGATGAATTATTGAAAACCGGAAAAGAGGTCTATCAAGGCAAATATTATATGGACGGGAAATATGTGAAACGAGATTCCCCGAAAACAAAAAGAAGCGTAAAACCTACGGAAAGTAAAGTTTGCGCAAGCATCAAGGAGGCCTGTGAGAAATGCGGCGCCCACGACGGGATGACCTTTTCTTTTCATTCGGAACTGCGCGACGGCGACTATGTGGCCTCAATCGTGGCAAAAGTTCTCGTTGAAGAAATGGGGTTAAAAAATATCACCGTCGCCGCCACTTCTTTGGGCGATGCGCAAGATACCATTGCCGACTACATCGAGCGTGGAATCATCACCGGTGTACAGACCTCCGGCGTACGGGGAAGAATCGGAGACGTCATTTCCGCTGGAAAATTGGCCACGCCCGCGATTATCAGAAGCCATGGCGGACGACCCAGAGCGGTGGAAGCGGGGGAGGTTCACATCAATATCGCTTTTCTCGCGGCTGCCTCGTCGGACGCCTTCGGAAACGCCTGCGGCATCGGGGGAAAGAATGATTTCGGATCCATGGGCTTCGCGATTCATGATTCCCGCTATGCGGATCATACGGTCATCGTGACCGATACCCTCGTCGAAGCGCCGAATATGCCCGCTTCAATCGCCGCCGAAAACGTGGATTATGTCTGTCTTGTGGAAAATATCGGAGACGCACGCAAAATCAGTACAAAAGAAGCAAGAATGACGGAAAATCCCAGAGAATTGATGATGGCGGAAAATGTCGCGAAAATTATGACGGCCACACCCTGGTTCAAAGACGGATTTACGTTTCAGACGGGCGTAGGCGGACCATCTCTGGCAGTCAACCGCTTTCTTGAGGCGCACATGGTCAAACACGGCATTACCATGAGTTTTGCTTTGGGGGGAACCAGCGGGGCCATTTGCTCCCTCTATGACAAAGGACTCGTGAAACATCTGCTGGATACGCAGGACTATGACCAGCAGGCGATCAATCATATTCTACGACATCCTGGGCATCACGAAGTGAGCATGAGCGAATACGCCAATCCTGCCAACAAAGGCGCTTACGTCAATCAATTGGACTTTGTGGTATTGGCCGCTTTGGAAATCGACTTGAACTTCAACGTCAATGTCATCACAGGCTCAGACGGGGTGCTGCGCGGTGCGCCGGGAGGGCATCCTGACGCGGCAGCAGGCAGCAAATGCTGTATCATTGTAACTCCGTTGACGCGAGGCCGGATGGCCACCGTCTGTGAGGATGTCGTCACCGTGACGACCCCGGGCGATTGCGTCGACGTTCTTGTCACGGACTATGGCATCGCCGTCAACCCCTTGCGCCCGGATCTGATAAAATGCCTGGATGACGCAGAAATCAAGCATGTTACGATAGAGTGGTTGAAGGAAAAGGCGGACAGCCTCCTCGGAGTTCCTCAAAAACTACAGTGGGAGGACAAAGTGGTGGCCGTCGTGGAAGCCCGGGACGGGACGATTCTCGATGTGGTACGGAAGATAAAGCCGTTTGAATTACTATAATAATTGAACAAAGGAGGATGACATGTTATTTCCGGTATTATCGTTGGTATTCCTTGCAGGTGCAATCGTATTGGGTTTTGTAAGGAAAATGAATGTGGGTATCGTCTCGCTGGCTTTGGCGCCCATACTTATTCTGACGGGCGGTCTCAAGATCAACTTGTTCTTCAGCGGTTATCCCACGAAACTCTTTTTGACGCTTTTGGGAACCATGCTTCTTTTCGCACTTTTGCAAGAAAACAAGACTTTGGAGCTGCTTTCGCGGAAGATCGTCGCTCTTGTTGGAAAAAATACGTTTTTAATCCCCATTATTGTTTACCTCACATCGTATCTCTTGTCGGCGGCGGGCCCGGGTGCCATTTCCGTTCAGGCGGTCATGATTCTGTTCGGCGTTTCTCTGGCTGTACAAATGAACACCTCTCCTTTGCTTCTCGCCGCGATGGCGCTTCTGGGGGCCGTTGGCGGGACTACGTCGCCCATAGCGCTGACCGGGATTATCATCAAAGATCTTCTTGACGTAAAATCCATCGCCGGAAACCCAGCCACAGTTTGGATCGGCGTGACGCTTGCGAATTTTGTTTGCGCGCTTGTCGTATATATCTTTTTCAAGGGCTATAAACTGCGCTCTGACATGGTATTAAAACTGTCGGATACGGAAAAATTCAGTAAAAAACAACTGCTCTGTCTGGCTGGATTGATTACCTTGGCGGTAACAGTTGTAGGTTTCAATCAAGACGTGGGAATCATGTCCTTTATGATTGCCGGCGCGTTGATTATTCTGGGCGCGGTCAATGAAACGGCTGCGGTAAAAATGATTCCCTGGAGCGTATTGATCCTGATTTGCGGAATCAATGTCCTGATGACGGTGACAACACAGTTGGGCGGGATCAAGTTGCTTTCCGATGTTTTGGCAAAAATGATGAACAGCTTTACCGCGCCTTTTATCATGTCCATGACAGGCGGCGTCATGTCTTGGTTCAGCTCGGCAAACGGTGTTGTATTGCCGACATTGGTGCCCGCCGTTCCCGGAATTGTTGAAAACATCGGGGGAAGCACAGGAGTCATTGTTTTGGTTACATCAATAACCGCCGGCGCGACCGTAGCCGGCATCAGCCCCATGTCTACCGGAGGAAGCCTGACATTGGCGGCCTATTCCCAGGAAAAGAAAATCAATGAAAAAAAACAGCAGAAGTTATTTATTCAATTATTCGCACTTTCTGCCGCTCAGGTTCTTATCGTTTCCCTGGTTGCCTTGCTTGGCTTGTATGGTATACTTTGATTTGGCTGTTTGACGAGGAGGTTGCAATATGAGATATGCTTATGTAGGATGCCGCACAACAAAAGAACGGAACGCGAGGGGGAAAGGCATAGAAATTTATGAAGTCAATGACAGCAACGGCGGCTGGACGCATGTCGGGACCGCGGGCAATCTGGTCAATCCCTCATATCTGACTTTTGATCATGGCAAAGCTTTTCTTTATACGGTACACGGTGATTTTTCGGAAGTAAGTTCCTTTTCGGTTGATCGCGCAACGGGTCTGCTGACATTGCTCGGTCAGACAAATTGCGAAGGAGAAAATCCGGTATTTCTTACGCCGGATCGCAGCAACAAGTTCATATTGACCGCAAATCTCCAAGCCGGCACGATCGTGGCTTTGCCCAGAAAAAATGACGGAAGTTTGGGACCCGTAGCGTTCAAAACAACCATTCCCGGGATAAAAGAAGGGGACGTCTCTCATCCGCATCAAATTATCTATGACCACAGTCAAAGCGTTCTTTTTGTCCCTTCGCAGGGGCGTAAGGCCGGGTATTCGAAGACTACGGTATTCACCTTTTCCCCCGAAACAGGTTTTGCCATCAAATTTGTTTTACCGACAAGAGATCGGGCCGAGGCCAGGCATGTGGCGGTACATTTGAATAATCGCTGGATCTACTTGATCAATGAGAAGGACAACACGATCTGCTTTCACACGTTTGATGTCTCCACAGGTTGTATGATCCCAATACAAATTTTATCAACTTTACCGGAAACCTATGTAGGAAACGGACAAGCCAGCGGAATCATGGTCTCGCATGACGTTTCGCATATGTATGCGTCCAACCGTATTCATGACAGCATTACAATTTACGCGATTGACGAAAAATCGGGGATGTTGAAAACGCAGGGCTGGGTATCGACGCAGGGAAAAACTCCCCGTTTCATCACGATTGATCCAACCGGGCAATATCTCTATGCCGCCAATGAGGAAAGCGATACGATTTTGACCTTTCGTATTGAAGAAAACGGAAGCTTGACCTATACCGGACAAACAATCGAAACAGGCAGTCCGGTGTGCATCATCTTTTCGGATTAAAAACAGATTTTCAGTCGAGGTGGTTTTGATGTATGAAGAATTTTGCGAGCAAATCAGCGCTTGGGCCATTGAGTCCATGCTGTCCGAATTATCCGCTACGCCGAAACCGGGTCTCGTCGACAGAAACAACAGCGGGGCGCATCGTGATATGGACTTTTTTACGTTTATTCAGTCCGCTTCGGCTTTGCATTTGAGCTTTTACAAAATGACGCAGTTGGGAAAAGCCTCTTCCAGACGTCCGATAGAGCGGTTGCTTCCGCTCTTGCGGGCGCTGGGCCGGGAAGCCGAGGCGAAAATGTACAGTGCCACAAAAGGCGTCAACACCCATAAAGGAGCAATATTTTCCCTGGGGCTGGCGTGCGCGACGGCGGGATGGCTTTACGACCAGGAGATCCTTTCGTATGAGACGATCTGCGACAACATCAGAATTCTTTGCGTCGATCTCTGTAAAGATGATTTTCAGAATCTTTCAAACAAAAAAAAGCTTACAAAAGGCGAGCGCATGTATATGACCTATGGATTCAAAGGCGCCAGGGGAGAAGCCGAAAGCGGCTACCAGACTGTCTGTAAAATCGCGCTTCCGGTTTTTTCTCAAATGATCAGCACAGGGTATTCACGAAATGACGCAATTGTGCAAACTTTGCTGCACTTGATCGCTCATACGCTTGATACCAATATTCTGTCCCGCCATGATTTAAGTGTCGCGCAATACGCGCAACAATACGCTTCAAAAGTAATTGCCCTCGGCGGTGTAGAGACTCCCGCCGGAAGGGCGGCTCTATTGAAAATGGATCAAGATTTTATCGACCGCTACATCAGCCCCGGCGGTTGCGCGGATCTGCTTGCCGTGACCGGTCTGTTTCACAGGATTCAAGAAAACGATACGCTGTCAACATTAGAAAATAGAAAGCTTGGCTAAACCTCGCGGCAAGCATTTCGTTTGCCCCCCCTTCATTTCCAAAAAATTATTTCCGGCTCTCTTCTTTGCGGCGGAGGAGGAATCACCGCGGGATACCCCAGCATGACGGGAGCGACCGCCTGGTTTTCCTCGGCGACGCCGTAGCGCTTTTTGACGTCGGGCAGATTGAGGTAATGCAGGGCAAAACCGCAAAAGCAGGAGCCGAGACCCATGGCATGGGCGGCCAGCATCACGTTCTGCGAGGCGATATAGCAATCTCCGACGGCATTGGGTCCGCTCTGATATTTCGCGTAGATCGTCAGCAGGCAGGGCGCGTTGTAAAAAATCCGGTACGCCGGATTGGCCAGCGTCTTCCGGTATTGCTGCAAATTGGGCATATTGTCGATATTTTGAAGCAGGAAGGCTTTGATTTCTTCCGACAATCTTTCAAGTTCCTCCCTGTCCTCGATCACGGAAAAAGCCCACGGCTGGGCATTGGAGCCGCTAGGCGCCCAGATCGCCGCCTGAATCAACTCATGGATCATTTCTTTGGGTACCGCTTGATCCAGATAATTCCGGATTGACCTCCTTTGCAGAATCGCTTCTTTCAAATCCATATTTCCCTCCTGTCTGATGATTTCCCGTATTTTTAGACTCTCCCCAAGATTCCCGGATGTTTGAAAAGATCCGGAAACCAGACCGTCGTCACGGCCGAAGCCGCAAAGTCCAGCATGACAATGACAAAAAGAACCGACGCCACTTTCTTTTGGGTCGGGATCGAAAAGCGGTCCAGCAGCTTTTTCCCCAAGGGCTGCACCGTATAAAAGAGAAATGTCCCGCCCGCCGCAAAGATAAAACTCGGCCGCAGGGCGATCCGTCCCTCAAAATTCAGCCTGAGCTCCGAATAATCCCAGAGCTTAAGGCCGAAAACATTTTGCATGATATAACTGCCCGCCAGTTCCGCCAATGTCGCGAGAATCCCGATCAAAAAGAAGACCGCGACAGGCCGGATATTGCGCCCGCGAAATGTACAGCGGTCCCCGATAAAATATACCACCGCCAGCATGATGACGACGGCCCCGAAGCCGTAGATGGGGATCCATGGGCCGAAATTGAAGCCCCTATTAACGAAACGGCGTTCATTAACAGAAAACAAAAGGGTCTCATAGATCCAGCCCAAAAAGGCGTAGAGCATATAGAGATAAAAATACATCCGAAACTCGTATTTGAATCCGCTTTCCTTGGCGTCCATCCCATTCCTCCTTGCGAGTATACCCCATGGTATCATATCGCCACCGGTTTGTCAATGGATTCTTGAGGAGAGGGACAGATAAGACAAAAGAATCAAAAAAGAGGCGCAATCGCCTCTTTTCTATTATACGGGTATACGAGAAACGGAATTTCCTAAAAGGCTTTCCAGCCGATTTCCGTCAGAACAAAGATGATGACAAAGGATATCAGAATAAACAGGATGACTTTGGGCAACGCCCATTTGAACCATTTCGGAAACGGCACTCCGGCCATGGCGCACGAGCCTACGGTCCAACCCAGGAAGGGGGAAACGATGTTTGTAAATCCGTCGCCGTACTGGAAGGCCTGAACCGCCAGATTTTTATCCATATTCAGCGTTTCGGTGATCGGACGGATGATCGGAATCAAAATCGCCTGCTTTGAACTGGCGGAAGGGATCATAATATTGATGATGGAGATCACCGCCGTCATCCCCACCGTAGAGATGGAGCGGCTCAAATTCATAATGGGTTTTGTGAGGACATACACGATCGTATGAATAATCTGGCCTTCCGTCATGACCTGGGTCATCACCCGGGCCAAGCCGATGACAAAACCTACAAAAACAATACCCTTCAGCCCTTTGATAAACTCATTGCCGATTCTGTCAAAGGAAAATCCGCCGATAAATCCGCAGGCAATGGCTACAAACATATTGATTGCCATCAAAAAATTCAAGAGTTTTTTGGGGTCTCCGCCTATGAAGGAGTAAGCCACCATCAAGGCGTATTGTCCGAGATAGAGTATGAGAATCGCGATTGTTCTCCCGCTTAACTTCGTTCCTTTTTTCAGCGCCTCCTCGTCTTCGGCGGATACTTCCAGTTTATCCGGATCCCAACCTTCACTCCACATCAGGGAGTTCCGGGGATCTTTTCTGATTTTCTTCACATAGCGCAGCAAAAGAATGAGACCCAGTATCATATAAAAATTCATGCTGATAAACATCGTAAAGAATGCAGCGTATACCGGAACGCCCATCATCATTTGGGTGATGAACTGTTTTGTGGGGCCGGTTCCGAATCCTATCAGCGTCGCGTAACTCGTAACGCCGATGGCGCAAATGGGATCCAGCTTCAATTTTTTTGTGAATATGACGCCGATGGGCACCACGGCGATCAGCGCGTCTGATCCGCCGAATGAACCCATGTACACCATGAGGATGAACATAATGGATATCAGGATGTTCTCGCTTCTGTCCTTCAGTTTATAAATGGACCAATTGAGGATCTCGTCAATGGCGCCGGTGGCCATGACAACAGAAGTCATGGCGCCCGCAACGAGCACGACCCAGATGATGGACCCCGATCCCACGACGCCGTCAAGCATCATCATAAACATCCGCCACGGCGGCACAGGGGACTGTTTTCCGATATAAGAAAATTGATCCCCGAGGATTTTCCCGTCGGCCCCGACCGCGAATTTCCCGGCGGGCACGATATAGGTCAGCAAGCACGCAACCAGCAGCAATCCGATCATGATCCAAAACAGATGCGGCATCTTGATTTCTTTTTTCTTTTTATTTCCCGTCATTTCCATATCTTACGCCTCCTCATTTTAAAAATTCCATCGCGTATCTGCACATAAATTCCATACCCTTTCTGAGCGCTTTTTCATCCAGGTCAAATTTGCAGTGGTGATGCGGATAAATCTCCGTTCCGGGTTTCCCCGCCCCCAACACGCCGTAGAAGCCGGGATATTTTTCCAGAAAGAACCCGATATTGTCGCTGGCGCATATGGGAGCGGTCTGGTCGGCAATTCGCAATCCATCCACCTGACTGATCAGGGAACGCGCCTGTTCAATCATTGCCGGATTGTTGTGTACGGGCGCCACGCCTCCCAACAGTTGCAATTCACATTTGACCCCGTAAGCCATCCCCACGCCGTCCGCGATCTGCCGGATTTTTTCGGTAATCGCCCCTTCGCCGCCGGGGTTGAACCAGCGAAACCCGCCGGTAACTGTGGCTTCCGAGGGAAAAATGTTGCCCAAGGTTCCCGCCTCAATTTTTCCCACATGGACGACGGAATGATCCAGCACGTCATAGAAATTGGAAGGGATGGCGCTGATTTTCAATACGAGATCGCAAGCGGACTTGATCGGATCTTTCACAAGATCCGGCCGGCCTCCGTGACCGCCCTCGCCGCGCACCTTGACCACAAAGCCTCTGACGCCCGCAAAGACAGCCCCCGGGATCAGGAGAATCTGCCCTTCCGGTATATTGCTCCACAGATGAAGGGCAATCACACCGTCTGCCCCTCCCGTCTTTTCGAGGTATTCCAACGCCTCCCCGTGACCTCTGCCGATCTCCTCGCCCACCTGAAACAGGCATTTCACCGTACCGCTAAACCGCTCCCTGTATTGGGAAAGCGCCTTGATCACGCCCAAGAGCATGGCCATATGTCCGTCATGGCCGCAAGCATGCATTACGCCCTTATTCTCAGAGGAGAAGGGGAGTCCGGTCTCTTCCGATACGGGCAAGGCGTCCATATCCGCCCGGATCACAATGGTTTTTCCTTTCTTCGCTCCCTCTATGATTGCCACAAGCCCGTGGTTCGGCGGCAATTTCTCATAAGGAATTCCCATTTTTTCCAGTTCTTCCGCAATCTTCCGGGAAGTCAGTTCCTCGTGCAATGACGCCTCCGGATGCGCGTGAAACCACCGCCTCAGTTCAATAATTCCGCGTTCTTCCCTGTCAAACAATTCCCGCAATTCCATAAGATCCCTCCTTATATTTTTTCAAGAGCCTGTCTGAAATCCGCAATAATATCTTCGATATACTCCAATCCCACCGATACCCGGAGCATTCCGTCGGTGATTCCGGCCTTTCGCTTGGCCTCGGCGGGCACATCCCGGTGGCTCATGGTGGCCGGATGTAAAATCAGCGTATCGGCGTCCGCAAGACTGGGCGCAAGCGTCGGGATCGTCAAATTTTTCAGAAATGTATCCACCGCCTGGCGGGCTGTCTGACCGCGGATTCCTTCTTTGAGGGAAAAGGACAGCATCCCGCCGTACATTCCATCCCGCATTTGTTTTTTCGCCGTTTCATGCTGCGGATGGCTCTCGAGTCCCGGATAAAAGACCCGATCCACATATTCGCTGGTTTCGAGAAATTTTGCCAGCGCCATGGCGTTTTGGCAGTGCCGTTCCAGTCTCAAATGCAGCGTTTTCAATCCGCGCAAAATCATATAGGACGTAAAGGGATTGGTCGGCGATCCGCAAATCATGGCCGAGGCGTGGTATTTGAACCTTGTGATGTTTTCAAGACTGCTGATAACCGCTCCCGCAATCACATCCCCATGCCCGTTCAGGTATTTCGTCGTGCTGTGAATGACGATGTCCGCGCCCAACTGAAGCGGGTATTGAATCGGGGGCGGCGCGAAGGTGCTGTCCACGGCGACTTTCACTCCGCGGCGTTTTCCGATGTCCGCGATGGCTTTGATGTCGGCGATCCGCATGTTGGGATTAACCGGGGTCTCGAAGTAAATCAATTTCGTCTTGTCCGTGATGGCGGCTTCCACTTCCGCGGGATTGCAAATATCCACGAAAGACACCTGTATTCCGAAAAGAGGAAGATTGCACCGCAGCGCGTAGTCCGTTCCTCCGTATACGGCGTCAGCCGCGACCACATGGTCCCCCGACTGTAGAAGGCCAATCAGAACGGAACCGACGGCCCCCATGCCCGAGGCGGTACAAATGGCGGCTTCCCCCCCTTCCAGGGCCGCAAGTTTGTCCTCGAGAACTTTCGTTGTGGGGTTTCCCATGCGGGAATACAGAAATCCCTGCTCTTTTCCGTCTTTGATGTCATCCATCTGTTGGATGGAATCCACGCCGAATGTGGCCGCCAGATAGATCGGCGTCCCGATGGCGTTTCGCGCGGGCGATATCTCTTTTTTTTCATGAATCAGTCTTGTAGCGAATCCTGTCTTTTGAAAATCAATTTTTCCCATGACTGCCTCCTGTTCATTCTTTCTTTTCTGTGAAAGTTTGTTTGCCTTTTAATCATTTTATTAGCAAAAATAATGCCAGAGGGAAATCCTTTCCGATTGCCGGTAAAAAAGTCCATTTTACGCCTTGTATCGCGAAGAACAATTTCGGAATTTACGAAAAATGACTTGAAAATTACAAAAATAGGTTGATAAACGGGCGGAATCAGGTTATAATAGGATATAAAGACCCGTATCAAAAGGAGGAACTATGGAAATCGGCTTGATTCTGACCCATGACAGACGAATGGGACAACTGTTTGTGGATTTGCTCCATCGCCTGTTTGAGGATGCCCTTCACGTAAACACCTATTATCTGGACGAAGACATTCCTTTCTGGAATGAGAATGACCGGGCGCGGGTTGTGATTACCTCCTCCTATTCCGGCGACATCATGAGTCGGATTCCCGTGGACCGTCCGGTCATCTCCGCCTCTCTCACATTCCAAAAACAGGGCCTGCTGGCCCTGGAACGTTTTCCCGCGGGAACACGGGCGCTTTTGGTTAATACAAACAACAAGACAACCGTGGATACGGCGATTTTATTATATCAAAAAAATATCCACAACATCAATTTTATTCCCTATTCGGCGGATTCGCCGCCCTATCTCGATACGCAAGAAATTGAGATCGCCGTAACGCCGGGGGAGCCGCAGCTCGTACCCCCGGGAATCAAGCGCGTCGTGGATATCGGAGACCGGATGTTCGATGTTTCCGGCATCATCGAAATCGCTGCCTATACGGGTCTCGAACACATGCTGCAAAGAAAACCCTTTCTGGATTACAACGAACGGATTTCCGGGGGCGTCGGGAATGCGGCCTCCTCCCTCCCCGGCTCCGGCCTCTTGAAATATGAATACGACGCGGTTATGAAAATGATCAATATCGGCATCCTCGGCAGCGACGCGAAAAACTATATTTACGCGTGCAACAATATGGCGGAGTTTCTTTTGGGAAAAAAACGAAGCGATATTCTTTATCTGGATGTCCGGAAGATTTTTCCGGAATTCTTCCCGAATCCCTCCGCCATGAAAGGCGCCCCCGCCACATTTCGCTATGAAAATACCGGAAACAGGGTGCTGGATATTACGGTTACGCCCATGTTCCGGGAGGACGTCTTTATCGGCGCCATGTTTATGCTCCTGCCCGCGGGGGAAAATGAAACGCTGAAATCGCATATTGTCAGCAAATTCATGCAAAAAGGACATCAGGCCCGGTACCGGTTTGAACACATCATCGGCCGGAGCGCAGCCATCCGGCAAGCCATATGTCTTGCCCAAAAAATGGCTGTTGTGGATTTTTCCGTTCTCATCACGGGGCAAAGCGGCGTCGGGAAGGAAATCTTCGCCCAATCCATTCACAACGCCTCCCGCCGGTTTGACAAGCCTTTTGTGGCTATCAACTGCGCCGCCATACCCGACAGCCTTCTGGAAAGCGAATTGTTCGGCTATGAAGGCGGATCCTTCACGGGAGCGAAAAAACAGGGGAAGACCGGTCTCTTTGAAGCGGCGAACAACGGCACGTTTTTCTTTGACGAAATCGAGGAACTGAGTCCCCATATGCAGGCAAAGCTGCTCCGGGCAATTCAGGAACGCCAGATCATGAAAGTCGGAGGAGATTCGGTGATCGAGGTCGATGTAAGAATCATCTGCGCGGCGAACCAGGATCTGCTCAGACTCGTCAGACAGGGAAAATTCCGGGAAGATCTCTATTACAGGATCAGCACGCTGCCTCTGGAACTCCCGCCCTTGAAGGAGCGCGAAAATGATCTCTTTTTAATCCTCGACCATTTTTGTCATGAGATCGGCGCTTCCTTTATATTGTCGGCCGAAGCCAGAAAATGTCTTGCCGGCTATTCCTGGCCCGGAAATATCCGGGAACTGCGGAATTGCGTTGAATATTTGCACTGTCTCAAAACAGGCGCCATAGAAAGAAAACAACTGCCCCCCTATGTACAGTCCGCTTGCGAAAAGGCGCCGCAAAAAAGTCCCACGCCCGATCTCTTCAAGGCGGCGGCCTCCGTCCTTATAGAAGGGCCCTGTGGAAGGGGCGCCTTGCGCAACAAGCTTCAAGCCCGGGGGATCATCCTCTCGGAAGCGCAGGTCCGAACCTTGCTCAAAAAAATGAAACAGGAAGGATGGGTGCAATCCTCCGGCGGAAGAGGCGGATCATCCCTCACGGTCTTCGGAAGGGAGGCGCTTTAACCCCTGATTTATGGCAATCCATTCTTTATGTGTGCGGCGCGGTCCTACTGACCGCGCCGTACATGTCTGTATCCTGATCGAAAGAAAAAATACTACTTTTTTTGTAGAATTCGCAAAAAGGCAATTTTAACAGCCGAATTTCATTTTTCACACACAAAAATGTGCTACAATAACAATGTCAATCCCGCAAATTTAAAGCAACAAAGAAAAGAAAAATTTTGAGCACAAAGGATGTGAAAGCATGACAAAAAACGAATTTTACGAAAAACTGATTACTGAGACGAAGGAGAATGATTCGTTCTGCATCCATAATGATACCGGCGCTTTCAATTTTATCGCGCATACGGACCGCTGGAATATCGTCAGAAATCCCATCAACAGCAAAAATCAGTATGTGGATCGCTTGAGCGTTCCCGATTCCCTGGATTTATTGAAAAGACTCAATCCCGATAAAATAGAACTGCACAGATATCACGACAACTGTAAAGAGCCTGTAAAGATTGAGTATGAGATTTCGGAATCCGGCGTCAAAGAAAAGAAATTGTCTGCCCAGACGGAAAAAAATTGAATGAAATATCCCGGGGAATGTTCCAAAATTCATGTGGACATTGGGGCCGAAATATGATAATATAAATGAAAAAGGCAAAATCGGGAGGAGTTATGAAAAAAAACGCCGTATTATCAGTTTTGCTCCTTTTGTTCGGTTTTTTCAGTTTTGCGGCCCCAAACCCCGAAAACGACGAGCAGGCAATTCCTTTATCCGACGTCCAGGTACAGGAACTGATCGAAGAGGCGGAGCGGGAAGATGTGAACGCGCAATACAACCTGGGCGTTATCTATGAGGTGCAAAGAAATTTTGACCTCGCCGAAAAATATTACAAACTCGCAGCCGAGCAGGGAAACGCGTATGCCCAATACAACCTCGGCGCTTTGTATTATGATCAGGAGAAAACCGGTTACGCGGAACGCTATTGGAAACAGGCGGCGGATCAGGGAAACATCAGCGCGCAGCAGAATCTCGGCTGGCTGTATTACACGGAAGGAAAACTGGACTTTGCGGAAAAATATTTGAAACAGGCGGGCGACAAGGGAGACATTGTAGCCTTGAATCATCTCGGCATTTTGTATAAGGAGCAGGAAGAACTGGACCTGGCCGAAAAATATTATAAAATGGCTGCCGACCGGGGATTTTTGACCGCGCAGTTCAATCTCGGCGTTCTGTACAAAAAAGAAGGAAAACTGGATCTCGCCGAAAAATATCTGAAGAAGGCCGCGGATCAGGGGCATTATTTCGCGTTGAGCAACCTCGGCGTTCTGTATCACAATCTGGGCAGGACAGATCTGGCGGAGGAATATTCCGAACGGATGAAACAGCATGAATTGTGGAAAAGAATGCCCGTAAACAAAAAGCCCGCGGTCAGACCGATGATCCGGCGGATTTCAACACGATAAAATTCAAAATCCGATTATTCGTGATTCTTACAGGAGGCGGCATGAAAAAGATTCAGTTTGACGGCGGGACAATGTTGAGCCCGGTACCGGCGGTTCTTGTCACAAGCAAAAATAAAAAAGGGGTAAGCAATGTGCTCACGATCGCCTGGATCGGCATCGTGTGCAGTACGCCGCCCCTGCTCTCGATTTCCATCCGGCCGGAGCGCCTGTCTTACGAATATATCTCGGAAACCGGGGAATTTACCGTAAACATGCCCGGTAAGGATATTGTGAAAGCCCTGGATTATTGCGGAGTAAAATCGGGAAGAACCAACGACAAGATCAAAGAATGCGGCTTTACCATGCTCAAAGGAAAGAAGGTCAAAAGCGAAGTCATCAAAGAGTGCCCCGTCAACCTTGAGTGCAAAGTAAAAGATATCATCAAGACCGGCGGGTCCCATGATATTTTTCTCGCGGAAATTGTCTGCGTCCATGTGGATGCGGATTTGATCGATAAGAACAAGAAAATTCACGTGGATGAGGCGGAACTCATCGCCTATGCCCACGGGGAATATTTCCCGCTGAACAAGAAAAGAATCGGCAGTTTCGGATTCTCCGTCTCGAGAAAAAAGAGGGTCAGCCCTCAGGTACAAAAAAAGCAACAAAAGGAAAAACCGGGCGCTTCAAATAAGGAAGCGCCGGAAAAAAGCTGATACTATCGTTTTGCCACAACCTCGATTTCCACAAGGGCGTCCGTGCGCGGAAGCGCCTTGACGGCAACCGTGGTTCTGGCGGGGTAAGGTTCCGTAAATTGTTCCTTGTAGACGGCGTTCATTTCCGCAAAATTATCAATATCCGTCAGGTATACGTTGACTTTTTGCACGTCGTCGGAACTCAGCCCCGCGGCGGCAAGAATCCGGAAAATATTCGCGAATGTCTGTCTGGTTTCCGGGCCTATGCCCCCGGGCGCCAGGCGTTTCGTATCGGGATCCACTCCCGCTTGTCCGGACACATAGACGAATCCGGCGGCATCCACCGCGAGGGAGTAGGGACCCATGGGGGTTCCTTTCGCTTCAATTCCTTTTCGTTTCATGGCGTGATGTACCTCCGATAAAGTTTGAGTTGTTGGTTAAGCTTTTCAAATGATATCATTTTTTGTCTGTAGTGTCAAGTCAATAAAAAACTGCTACTTGTGCCACATCCCCAATACTAATCCGTTGTTGTCTTTTCGATCAATTCTTCTCTTCCTGTATTTATAAGCTTCTCCCTAATGTTTGGATACGGATAATGTGCAAAATTAGAAAGATATCCATTCTCCTCTTTTACTTTGTAAAAATATATGGCCATTACTCCTCCTTGAGTTGTTTAGGATAATCAAAGATGATTCTCATATATCGCTCTAATTCATCTACTTTCATCGTAAGTATATTTTCTTCACGACAATAACTTGCCTCTGTAAGTAATGAAGATATTGCATTTTGTGGAATATTTTGGTATACAGATACTTCCAAATAGTTATCACTTTTGTTAGCAAGAGAGTTCTCGTGGCTTGTTACATCCTTAATTGGGACTTCAGAAGTATATACTTTTCCTTGTTCATAAATATTATTTTTTATCTTTAATGTTCTCTTTTATCAAATCTACTATTTTTTCTGCAATATCATCGGGTATTTTGTAGCCCCATGAAATAATTTTCTTGTGTTCATTTCCCATAAATATCATAGCCAATTCAGTGATATTTTTGTTAAATATTTTACCGGCTATTTTATATAGCAAATGTCCAAATTTTGTTTCATATTTTAGTTTTTCATTTATCATTTTTTTTCTTTCAACTTTTACTTTTTGATTTAAGTACTTAGCAAATGACTCTTTTGGATGAATTTGTGGATACAAAATCATATTTCCATTTTGTTTAAATTTCATAGCTATTTCTTTTGAAAAAATATTCGGATCCCATTCACAACTCTTATTTTCTTTCAACACATAACTTGTGATATAATCTTCATATTTTACTGAATCAACATAGTATTCCACAAAACAAATCCTTTTTTTTATCAAAATTCCTTTTGTATCTATGATGATTATTTCTTTTGATAGACATTCATAATTGAATTGATAAAACAATATCAATAGAAATAGGATAAAAACAAGAAATATTGCAGATATTTTTAAATAAAAATGTACGGTAAATACTAATATTATAGTTTCAATAACAAGTATTAGCCATAAGATTAACCATATAACCGATTGGTTTACATAAGCATATTCTATTTTGATTTCATTTTCAATACTTGAAATAGTGCATTTTTGATTCAAGAACATCTCTATAATCTCCAGAATAATTGTCTTTTTTAAATACGTTTTATGCTTAGTTTCCTGTATCAATTTGATTAGCAAGTAAACGCTGATCTCTGTTTTTCATCTGAGGACCACATCCCCTCCGACCGCGTAATTCGTATTTCCTTCCACCAGAATCCCGGATTCATTCCAGTTCACGGAATCCATCCAGTTTTTGCTGTCGGAGATTCCGGCGTTCAAAGTTCCGCTCTTATCCCGCTCGTCCACATTCCTACACCTGAAACGATACCATATTACAACATTTTCACAGAAAAAATCCACCCCCCAAATTTTTGCTGACTTTTGCAATAATCATAATTTCTATATTTCAGGGATCAAAAAAATTTTGAGAAATTTTTATTTCCGTCCCCTTTTTATGTATTCACAAAATGACGTTCACAGAATTTCTCCAAACGCCAAGAAAAAAACAGTTGACGGCAAGTCATAAATCTGGTATACTGTTTTAGTTGAAGAACAGAGACGGAAAGGTGGCCGAGCGGTTGAAGGCACATGTCTCGAAAACATGCATACCTTTACGGGTATCGGGGGTTCGAATCCCCCCCTTTCCGCCATTTGAACCCAATGCGAATCCGACCTTGCGCTTTCTTTAGCGCGAAGATTCGCTTTTATTTTATCCCGGAATCCAAAACGGAGAACTGCCATGAAATATCTCTTACAGGGCCTGACCATGGGACTCGCCTATGTGGCGCCCATCGGTATGCAAAACATGTACATCATGAATTCCGCCCTCACCCGGACCACAAAAATGGCCTATGTGACTGCTTTTATCGTGCTTGCCTTCGACGTCACGCTGACGTTCGCGGGTTATTTCGGTATGGGAACGATCCTGGAAACCTGGCCTGTGACAAGACTCGTGGTACTCCTGGTCGGGAGCCTGCTCGTAATCTACACGGGAATCTCGCTGCTCCGGGATAAAGGAAACGCCGATCGGAAAGTGGACGTCAACATTCCGCTTTTGAAGATTGCGACGTCTGCCTTTGCGGTTTCCTGGCTGAACCCCCCGGCGGTCATCGGGACCACCATGCTTTTCGGAGCGACCCGGGCCAGCCTTCCGCCCGGCACGGCAAAATTCTTCCTCTGGGGCGTTATTTCCGCCTCCTGTATCTGGTTCACAGGACTCACGACCCTCCTGCATTTTTTTCAAAAGCGCTTTTCCCCGAAAATCATCCGCTGGATCAATATCCTCAGCGGAATTATTTTGATTTTTTACGGAGGAAAACTCTTCCTGCAATTTGTGGAGCTCGTGAGAAAATAAAGAAATGAGAGGGACGACAGGATGAAGGGCGTTTTGGACAGGCTTGTCCGGCAATACAACACGAAATCTTTTATCGAAGAAGACCCGGTACAATTTCCCCGTCGCTACAAAAAGCTGCAGGACATTGAGATCGCGTCTTTTTTAGTGGCCGCCATCACCTGGGGCAACAGAAAGGCCATTCTTTCAAGCTGTGAAAAAATACTGGGAAAAATCGGAAAAAGCCCCTGGGATTATGTGATGACAAAAAGATATGAGCGCCTGGGCGCCGGAAATGTACACCGCACATTTTTCGAAACGGATCTGGCCCACATGCTGCGCGGCTTCCACAGGATCTATGAGCAAAACGAGAGCATGAACGCTTTTCTCAAAAAGAAAAAAGCGGCGGATCCCTGGGACGTCGCCCGCCTTTTGCAAGAAGAAATGACGCTTGCCAACGACGGTCGCGTCAATCCCAAATGTATGCCGGTCCATTACGCCAAGACCGCCTTGAAACGCGTCAATCTCGCCCTGCGCTGGTTGGTCCGGCGCGACGGGATCGTGGATCTGGGCGTCTGGGATTGTCTTGCCCCGTCCGGCCTCTATATCCCGCTGGATGTCCACGCGGGAAACACGGCCCGCCGTCTGCTGCTTTTACAAAGAAAGCAGAATGACCGGCAGGCCGTGGAAGATTTGACTGCTGTCTTACGGAAATTTTGCCCCGAAGATCCCGTAAAATATGATTTCGCTCTGTTTGGCGCGGGGATCGCCGGAGCGGTTCTGTGACTATTTTTTGATTTGTCCGAAAATTTTCCAGGGAGGATCTTCATTGGCTGGATCGCCCGGTTTTGTCGGTGGATTCGAAATCGAAGTCCCTCTCGGCGGGGTTTTTTGGTTGTTATCCGGATTAACGTTGGGATTCCCGACGTCGGTAAAACATGTGGCAATCAGTGTCACCTGTACTTTTGAACCCATTCTCTCATCCTGGATAATGCCCCACTGGTTGACTTCAATCTCCTTACCGGACGCCTTATTGATGAGATCCGTCACTTGCTGGGCTTCTTCCAGTCCGAAAGACTCATCGGCCGTGATATTCAGCAAAAGCTTGCTGGCGCCCTGGATCTGTCTTTCCAGCAGCGGGGATTCCAACGCCTTGGTCGCGGCCTCATAGGCGCGGTTTTCTTTGGCGTCGCTCTCTCCGAACCCGAACATGGCCACGCCGGAATTCTTCAGGATGCTGATAATATCCGCAAAGTCCAGATTGACAAGCCCGGGCTTCAACATCAGATCGGAAATGCCCTGAATACCTATTTTCAATACTTTGTTGGCCTCATGGAAGGCGTTTTTCAACGTGATTTTCTTTTCGGGAAGCTCAAAGAGCTTTTCATTGGGTATGATCACAATGGAGTCCACGGCTTTCGTAAGGTTTTCTATTCCTCTTTCCGCGTTGGCGCTGCGTTTCTTTCCCTCAAAATTGAAAGGCTTTGTCACGACCGCCACCGTCAGAATGTCCATTTCCCGGGCAATCTCGGCAATGATGGGCGAAGCGCCCGTTCCAGTTCCGCCGCCCATACCGGCCGTAATAAAAACCATGTCCACCCCTTTCAGGAGCTTCGCGATCTTCTCCCGGTCCTCTTCGGCGGACTGCCTCCCGACTTCCGGATCGCCGCCCGCTCCCCTTCCCTTTGTCAACCGCTCTCCCAATTGCAGGCGGGTGTCGGAAAGGGATTTGTTCAAATCCTGCACATCGGTGTTGGCGGCGACAAATTCCACCCCGGTTACGCCGGATTCGGTCATATCGTTGATGGCGTTTCCTCCTCCTCCGCCTACGCCGATTACCATAATTTTTGCCGTCTGGCTTTCTTGCAACATCTCTCTTCCCCCTTAATCCATATAATTCTCTTTTATATTCTGCCACCAGATTTTGACTTTATCTTTAATTTTACGCTTGTCCTCGGAAGACTTCGGTTCCGGTTTTTTCTTCTCCGACGGTCTGTTCCCCAAAATATTCTGGAATGCTTCGTCTATATCATCGCCCGTCGGCTGGTCCGATACCGAAGGCGGAATGTCCTGCGGCGGAACAAAGGGCTCCTCTTCCCCTCCGGTTCCGGTCTGCGCTCCCGTTTGCTCCGTTCCCGGTTCGTCTATTTTTGGATCGCCGGTACTCGCCCCTTGATCCGGCAAACCCGGCTGCCGGTCGGACTCTACAGGTTGCGCCGTGTCCCCGTCTGTTTCCAGGAATCCGGCTTTCAGCGCCCGCTCATATTCCGCTTCGATGGCCTCTCCAAACAGTCCGATCACGGCCGCCATCCGTTCGTCCACTTCCGGAAGACCGTGAAAGCGGAAGAAGGGAAGGGCGTTACATACGACCGAATGGCCTGTTTTCTCCTTGATTTTCTCTGCGAGACCGTATATTCTGGATCCGCCTCCGGTGAGGATGATCCCTTTTTTGAGGTCTTTGTTCAAGTTCGGCAATACTTTTTTGATCTCCTCCGCGATATGCTCACAGCGCATGGCGATCAATTCCAGAATGTATTCCCCCCTGCAGTAGACGGTTTCTTTGAAAAATGTCTCTTTCGCGCCGATCTTGTTTTGGATATACAATTCCAGAAGTTCTTCCGCGTATTCCTGGCTGATGGTCGATTTCGCAGTATATCTCTGTTCCCCGTCTTTATAATTGATGAACTGAGGGAGTTTGCAGAGATCCAGTATGAAGTGCATCATGCCGAAGGGTATGCTTTCAAAGTCAAGGAGCCAGTTGCGCTTGAATATCACGATATCCGTCGTGCCCCAGCCGATGTCCGCCAAGATCACGCCGGCGTTTTTTTCTTCGTTTCTGAGGAGCGCCATTGCGGCCGTATATCCGTTGGCCATGATCCGCTCAATGGCGGGACCGTCGGGAATTTTGCGGAACAAGTCCTCATATCGACGGTACGCGGCTTCTTCCATATAGATGAAATACACGTCGGCCCGCAACGTATCGGCCACGCGGCCCACGGGACTTGCCGTCGGTTTGTCATTGACCCGGATGTTGTACATTTCCCGGTGAATTACGCGGTCACCCGGGCTCAAAAGTTCCCGCTGGGCTTTTTTGTAAAAATCTTCGATGTCTTCTTCCGTCAGGGTTTTTGCCTGATATTCCGTGACGAGGCGGTTGGTGGCCCGGGCGGTTTTGAAGGCCGCGCCCCCCAGTCCGATGGACACTTTGTCCACGGGTCGTTCCGAAACCCGCAACGCGTCCAAGACTACCGCGACGGCGCTGATCAAATCATATTCGGCGGTAATTTCCGATCGCACGAGACCGCCGCTTTCAATTTCCTTGTATTTTAAAACAGATACGGACAACTGATCGTTGGTCCCCGAATAATTGATTTCTCCAACGATGCCCTTGATTTGGGCGTTTCCGATGTCGATGACCGTTTTCGTTGAGTGAAATCCTTGTTTTTCCATAGGTTTCTCAAATCCGTCTGTTGTCAGCATTGGCAAATTCCTCCGATCACTACTGTTCTACCGTCGCTTTTTCCTCTTCTTTTACGATATCTTTTTCATTTTCTTTCACGATGAAATGATCAAAGCGCAAATCCATATATTCTATTCTTTTTCTTTCCTTTTTCAAATTATAATAAAGATTCCCCGCGATTCTGTATTTGCTCTTCCCCACATCCTTGTCGGTCCGGATCAACGTCCCGTCCACAAGAATCAAATTGACGCAATGTTTATCGGTCTCATAGACCTGGGAAATTTCCTTTAAAAGATTTTCGTCCATATTTTTGATGATTTCGATGAATCGCTTGATTTTATCGTCTTTTTCAGGATCCTCGTCGCCGATCACAAACAGCGGCAGGTCCTTTTTTTCCTTTTCATCCAAAAATCCAAAAAGAATCCCCTCTTCATCCAGAAGAAAAATCCGGTTATCCTGCCGGATATAAGAAAACGGTTCCCTTTCCGTTATCAGAAACGTTACCTCGTCAGGCGCGCTGGGATACACCTTCGCGTCTTTGATCCGGATGTCCCCGCGCAAAAGTTTTTCAATGGAAGGATAATCTATTTCCCATATATTACTATTATATGTTATTTCTCCCATTTCTGTCAATTCGTTTTGCGATATTTTTCTGTTTCCCTCGGCCCCTTTCTCGTTTGTATATTCGATTTTCGGGGTCTTCACCTGAAAAAGAGGCAGTTTGAAAAAGCGGCCCGGAATATAGTAAAACAGATAACTCAGGGCAAGAAGCAGGGAAATCCGGAAAAATATTCTCAGCATCCGCATCACATCCATTTTCAAACCGACTACCGGGGTTGGAACGTTTCCACCATAATCCGGATCAAGTCGTCGTAAGTATACCCTTTCAAGGTTCCCAGGTCCGGCACGAGACTCGTTTTGGTCATCCCGGGGCAGGTATTGACCTCAAGGAAATACAATTCGTCGTCCTTCATGAGGAAATCGCTGCGCGATATCCCGGCGAGACCCAACTCCCTGTGGATCAGCTCGGATTCCGCCATGGCCCTGTCGTAAATTTTCTTTTTAATTTTCGCGGGAAATTCATGCACGGACCCGCCTACGGCATATTTGGACTTGTAGTCGTACATTGCGCTTTTCTGCGGGAAAATCCGCAATACGCCCAGGGCTTCTCCGTTCAGTACCCCTACCGTCAATTCCTCTCCCTTGATAAATTCCTCGATCACAAGTTTTTTGTCGCCTGATTCCGCAAGGGCCTTTTCCGCTTCCGCTCTGTCCTTGCAAATATAGACGCCGATGCTTGAGCCTTCCCGGGCGGGTTTCACCACAACCGGCCAACTGTCGACCTCATCGAGGTTTTCGTAGGATTTTGCGATCCGGATCCCACAATCGTGAGCGATCCTCTTGGTCAGGGCCTTGTCCATGGCGACGGCGCTGGGAATCACGCCGGAACCCGTATAAGGCTTTCTTAGAATATCCAGGATGCTCTGGACCCGTCCCCCTTCCCCGTCCTCTCCGTGAAAGGCCAGAAAGGCCAGATCATATGTATTTTCCGTATACGCGCTGAGGCCGTTTTCTTCCGTGACGTCGATGCCGTAAGCGTCATACCCCATCCGCTTCAGGCTCTCCAAAACAGCCGTTCCCGTCCAGAGCGACACCTCCCGTTCGGATGATACGCCCCCCATAAATACAGCGATTTTCATACTTCCTCCTCCCTTCGTTTTCTTGATTTATTCCACCACGACGATTTCTTTTTCAAGCGCGATGCCGCTCCGGGCGCGAACCGTCGTACACACGAGCTCTATGAGTCCTGTCACGTCGGAATACGCGGCGTTTCCGAGATTGATAATAAAATTCGGGTGCTTTTCCGAAATCTGCGCGTCTCCGATCCGTCGGCCCTTCAACCCCGCGTCGGTGATGAGCCGCGCCGCGAAAGCGCCATCGGGATTTTTGAACGTGCTGCCGAGACTCGGATAATTGAGGGGCTGCTTCGCTTCCCGCATTGCCTGGATTTCTTTGACCCGGGCAAGATCAAACCCCTTCCCGAAGCGAAATGTCACATTGACGATAACCCATCCTCTGTCCCGGATTTCCGTATACCGGTAGGAGAACTTGATCTCCTCTTTCTCCAGGGTGCGGAGCGCAAGGTTTTCATCCATAATCCCGACGCTTTCTATACAATCGAATATTCTTCCGCCGTATGCGCCCGCGTTCATGCAGGTCAATCCGCCGACGGTCCCCGGAATGCCCGCCAGGTTTTCCAATCCGCCGTAATCCTTTTCGCGCATAAACCGGATCAGCTCTTTGAAATCCAGTCCCGCTCCGACCCGGACCCGACCTTCCGGCAATTCCGTGATATCCCGGAGTTTTTTCAAGGATACGAAGGCCCGCCGGAGCCTCCCATCGGACAACAGCGTGTTCGTACCATTTCCGATCAAAAAAATCTCCCGGTAGTTCCGGTAGATTTCCGGAAGCTCCTCTTTATTTTCCGCCTCAATGAAAAAGTCCGCGACGCCGCCGATTTTCATATTGGATTTTTGCCGCATGGGCGCATCTTTCCAAACTATCATACCGTTTCGTCTTTCCTTCGGAGTTTTTCCGCCGCTTCATGAGCGATTCCCGAAATATCTCCCGCCCCCATAAACAGAAAAATCTCGCGACCGGCGGACCGAAGAATTCTTTCGATGATTTTTTCTCTGTCGGTTTCGAGCGATACATTGTCCCGGTCGATCTCCCGCTCCAGATCCCGCAGGGATACGCCGAACTCATCCCGTTCCCCCGCGCTGTAGACCGGAAGCAGAATCAGTTCCGAAGCCTCGTCGAAAGCGCGTTTAAATTGATGCAGCAAAAATTTGAGCCGACTGTAGCGATGGGGCTGAAAAATCACCGTGATCTTTTCCTTTTCAATGGATCGGGCGCCCGACAGCGTCGCTTTGATTTCCGTAGGATGATGGGCGTAGTCGTCTATGATTTTGATCCCGCTTTCCGGATTGTCGTACAGAACGTCGTATCTTCTCCGGGAGCCTTTGAATCCCGCCAGAACCTCTTTGATTTTTTTCGGCGGTATCCCGAATTTTTCAGCCAGATAGATGACCGGAAGGGAATTCAACACATTGTGGGTCCCGGGAATCGCCAATTGAAAGCGCCCGAGGCTTCTCTCCCTCACGTGGACTTCGTACGTCGTCAGCTGTCCCTCTATCCGGATGTCTCCGGCCTGAATATCCCGCTCTTGATCCGCGACTCCGTATGTGGTGATTTTCGGCGAAAGCTGCCGGATTCGTTTTTTGTTGGCTATGATTTCTCTGATATTTTCGTTGTCGGCGCAGACAATGCACTCCTCTTTCGTCTGATCCAGAAATACCGAAAAAGATTTGATAATATTGCTCAGGGAGCCGTGGTTTTCCATATGGTCTTCTTCTATATTCGTGATAATCGAGTATTTGGGATACATATAGAGAAAGGAATTGTCGCTTTCGTCCGCTTCGGCCACAAAATACTCGGAAGTCCCGATTTTTGCGTTGGACCCGATTTCCGGGAGAATTCCGCCGATAACGATCGTGGGATTTAGCGGAAGCATGACGGAGGACATCATCGACGTCGTCGTGGTTTTTCCGTGGGTTCCCGCGACGGCGATTCCGGTTTCGTCGTTGAGCAGCATGGCCAAAAGTTCCCCCCGTTTCAGAATCTTGACGCCATGCTCCTTGGCGTAGGCGTATTCGGGGTTGTCGGCCTTGATGGCGCTGGAGGCGATGACCATGTCGCTGCCCATGACCTGCTCCGCCAGGTGTTGTCCGTATATTTCGATTCCCATGGCTTCCATTTCGTCTGTCACATAACTCCGGGTGAGATCGGAACCTTTCACCGAATAGTTTTTGGTCTTCATGATTTTGGCCAGCCCGCTCATGCCGATTCCGTTGATCCCGATAAAGTAAATTTTTTTCATGCGTTCCTCCAAATGTCCAGATTTTCCACGATTTTCCGGGCGGCGTTTTCCCCTTTGAGATTCTTGATCTTTGCCCGCATGGCAATAAGTCTTTCGCTGTCGTGGATAATTTCCAGCGCCGTCCCGATGGCTTTTTCCGTCTCATGGTTGTGAAAAACAAGGGCGGACTCATTATCCTGCAGTATTTCCGCGTTGTCGGACTGCCCGACCTTTTTGGAACTGTAGGGGATAATGATGGAGGGTTTTTCCAGCTCGATGATCTCGGAAATCGTCAGCGCCCCCGCCCGGCAGACCACAAGATCCGCCGCCGACATAATGTGGATCATGTTGTTGAAATAGGGCTTGATCGTATCCGATATTTTGACTCTTGTGAGCTTTTCGCTGATCTCTTCATAGTTGTCTTCGCCGGTGGCCCAATAAAGACGCAGTTTCTTGTTTTCAAAAATTTCCTCCCAGTTTCGCAGCACCCCTTCGTTGATGGCCCTGGCGCCGAGGGAACCCCCCGTGACCACCAGCACCTTTTCCTCCGTTTCGATTTTCAATTTTTCTTTTTCTTCGGCGGGATTGACGGCGTAGATTTCCCGTCTCAGGGGATTTCCCGCAATGATCATTTTTTTCTGATACTTGTACGGAATGGCGTCGTAGGTTTTGCCGAAGGCCAGAAATGTCTTGTCGCAAAAATGGTAAAAGAACTTGTTGGCCCCCCCGATGGTCGCGTTCTGTTCCTGCAGATAGACTTTCTTTCGAAGGAGCAGGCCCGCCAGGACGCAAGGGACGGAAATATAATTTCCGAACCCGATGACGGCGTCGGGTTTTTCTTTAAGAACAAGCCAAAACCCCTTTGCCAGGGCCGTGATGAATATTAAAATATTCCGGAGATTCCTCGGAGGGCGGATCCGGAGCCCCACAAAAGGAAATCCCTCCCGGGGAACAATATCCTTTTCCATCCGGGAGTCGCTTCCCACGAAAAGGACCGGAATCCCTTTGTCCCGCAATTCTTCCGCTACCGCAAGCGCCGGATAGATATGGCCTCCGGTTCCTCCCGTCGTAATCAAAACTTTTTTGTTCATGTTTCCCTCTTTATCTGAATATTTCCTGTACAAGTTCCTTGAAGCGTCTTCCCCGTTCTTCAAAATTCGTAAACTGGTCGTAACTGGAAGTGGCCGGCGACAGCAATACCGTCTGTTTCCGGTCGGAAACGCACCTTTCCCGCAGATGCCGCAGAGATTCCCTTAGCGTATGGAGAGAATGGATGCGCTCCTCTCCGTAGCCCTTTCGGAGAAGCAGAGCCCGTAATATGTCGGCGTTTTCTCCGATCAGGTACACTGTTTTCACCCGGGCTTTGATCAAATCCGCCAGAGGCGCCCAATCAAGCTTCTTGTCATGGCCTCCGCAGATCAGGACGCAACCGGGGCAGGCTTCTATGGCAAAACGGGAGGCTTCGATATTTGTGCCTTTGGAATCGTTAATGAACGTGATTTTGCCATAGCGGTAAAAGACCTCCATCCGATGTTCGACGTTTCCCGTGTGATACAGGAAATCCGCGATGATCTCGTTTTTTACGCCGAGGGTTTTCGCCGTCGCCGCGATAAAAAGCGCGTTTTCAAGATTGTGTTCCCCTTTGAGGGCAAGTCTTCCGCAATCAAAAATGATTTCATCCCCCGTTCGCAACAATCCGTCTTCCACATGATAGTCCGCCTGCGGGTCCTTTCGGGAAAGGGAGAGAACGCCGCTTTCGACCGGCCCCTTTTCCGCAAAGATTTTCAAGATTTCCGGGCTGTCCAGGTTCAAAAGGAACAGGTCCTCCCGCCGCTGGGCGTTTGTGACGCGGAATTTCGTTTCGTAATATTCGGAAACATTCCCGTAGCGCTCCAGATGATCGGGCGTCAGATTGATGATCATGGCGATATCCGCCCGAAACGTCCGGATATTTTCCAGCTGGAAGGAACTGAGCTCCAAGACCGTATAGTCGGGCGATCTGTCCTCCGTCAGGAGTTCCGCCCAGGACGCGCCCACATTCCCTGCGCACGCCACGTTATATCCCGCGGTTTGCAGCAGTTCCGCGATCTTTGTGGTCACGGTGGTCTTTCCGTTTGTGCCGGTCACCGCAATGATCGTGGAGCGAATCCCGTGTTTTGTCTTATACCGGTAGGCCAACTCGATCTCATTGATGACCGGAATGTCTTTTTCAAGCGCTTTTTGGACAAGAGGCACATAGGGAATCCCGGGACTTTTGATAAAAAGATCCACGCCATCCAGCAATTCCTGCGCCTTTGATGAAGACAGACAACCGGACTCTTTGTCGTCGACCATGAGGACGGAATATCCATCCTTCAGCAGCAGTTTTTCCGCTCCCCTGCCGCTGAGTCCCGCGCCGAACACCATCGCCTTTTTCATAGTTTTTCCCCCTCAATAAAAGAAGGAACCACGGAAATCTCCATGGTCTAAAACAGGCCCCGCAGACGGATCACGCCGAGCGCCAGGATTCCGAACATGAAGGAAGCGATCCAGAAACGCATGGTAATCTTGTTCTCGGGAATCCCGCACAATTCGTAATGATGGTGCAGGGGCGCCATCTTGAATATCCGCTTTCCGCGCAATTTGAAGGAAGCCACCTGCAAAATGACCGACAGCGCCTCCAACACATAGATCCCCCCGATGACCGGCAGGATCAGTTCCTGTTTCAAGATTACGGCCACAACGCCCAGGATTCCTCCCAGGGTCAGCGAACCTGTGTCGCCCATAAAGATCTGGGCGGGATAGCAATTGTACCAGAGAAAGCCCAGGCCTGCGCCGCAGACCCCGGAAAGATATACGGTAATCTCGCCGGCCCCGTTGATATAATAGAGTTTCAAATGGCTCGTAAGTTCCACATGGCCTGAAAAATAGGCGATGACGGCCAAAATCGCGCTGCAGATGATCATCGGCATAATGGCGAGCCCGTCGAGGCCGTCGGTGATGTTGACGGCGTTGGAGGAGCCCAGCAGGACGAGAATGATGAAAAACAACATGCCCAGCGCGCCCAAATACAACGTCCAGCTGACATTGATCGGGCAGATCAGCGTAAAATCAAGTGTTTTGTTGCCGGTCACGCCGTGTTGCGTCACATAGAGCCAGACGATGACGGCGATGACGGCCTGCCCCAGCAGCTTTTTCCGACCCGACAATCCTTTTTTGCTTTCCGTAAATTTCTTGTAGTCGTCATAGAAACCGATGGCCGCAAAGAGCGCCGTAATCAGAAACAGCAGCAGGATTTGCGGATTGATCAGATTGACGGAAATAAGATTGGAAAAAAACAATACGGCGATGATGAGAACGCCGCCCATCGTCGGGGTTCCCTGCTTTTTCCGATGCTCGGCCGGGCCGTCGTCCCGTATTTTCTCATCGAATCTTTTCTTGTGCAGATAGGCGATAAATGGCTTCCCTCCGATGACCACCAGGGAAAAAGACAGACTGAAGCAGATAAAACCCCTCAGGTATATGGATTTCAAAAAGGCAAGATTTTCAGATATGATTCCCAGTAAATACAACATGTTTTCTCCTTAAATTATTATTTTGCGCTTTTTCCAGCCCTGAGGCGGAATTTCAGCCGATGATCTCTTCCATTTTCATTCCCCGGGAGCCCTTGACGAAGACGGCAAGTTTGGGGAAATTCGTTTTCTCTTTTTCGACGGCTTTTCGGATGTCCTCCTTGGAGGAAAAATAGCGAATCTTCTCCCGCAGGCTCTCTCCGAGCATATCAAAAGCCCGCCTCATACGCGGTCCGAAAATATAGAGTTTGAAGAGGTTCTTTTCCGCCTCTTCCCGGAGCAAATCTTTGTGAAAGTCGACCTCGCTGCCACCGAGCTCCAGCATGTCCCCCAACACGGCTATTTTTTCATAGTCCGGATACAGGCCGCCGAAAGCGTCAAGAGAACAGCGCATGGATAGAGGACTCGCGTTGTAAGCGTCATTGATATATAAAATTCCGTTTTTTTCGATCTTTTCAAAACGCATGGGCGTGATTTTTATATGGAGCAGGGCCTTCTCAATTTGTTTTTGCGGAACTTTGAACTTCAGCGCCGCCGCGATGGCAAGGGCGCCGTTCACGCAATTGTGCCTGCCGTTGAGAGGCATCCGGTAAGCGTGGATTTTTCCTTTTTGTACAAGGTCAAAGTCAATGAAATCATTCTCTTCCCGGTAGTCTTCAATCCGGATGTCATTGGACTCCGCAAAGCCCGCTTTTTCTCCATCCAACGTCGCGAGATAGGGATCGTCGCCGCAGAGAATCAGATTTTCAGGGGTCACGTATTGCGCGAGTTCTTTCTTGGCGCGGAAAACATTGTCCCGCGTCTTCAAAAACTCCAGATGGGAATCCCCGATATTGGTGATGATGCCGCAGTCGGGCAACGCTACGCCGCAAAGCCTGTCGATTTCCCCGATGGCGCTCATGCCCATTTCCAACACGACAATCCCGTCATCCTCTTCGAGACACAACAGCGTGAAAGGAAGGCCGATGGCGTTGTTGTGGTTACCTTCGCTTTTTTTCACTTTATATTTTGTGGATAAAATCGAATAGAGTATGTCCTTCGTCGTGGTCTTGCCGTTGCTGCCGGTAATGGCAACCACTTTCAAGCCGAGGGCTTTCCGGTATTCCCGGGCGAGATCCTGCATGAAGTCCACCGTATCCTCCACATACAGGATCCTCGGATCTTCCATGCCCGTCTGTCTGTCGCCGATGACGAGGGAAGCCCCTCTGTTCAGGGCGTCTTTCACATAGTCGTTTCCGTTGTTGATCGCAAAAAATACCGAATTCTCTTCGATCTTCCTGCTGTCCATCACAACATTCCGGATCGTCAGCCCGTCCGGAATCGGAAGTTTTCTGTTTTTCAAAATTTCTTCCAGTATTCTCATGATCTCTCATCCTTATTTACGGATAAACTATTGTAGCATTATTTTTCAAGTTTCTCAACTGTTTTCCGATATTTCTTTGACCCGCAAAGAAAACTCAAACAGCGTATCAAACACGCCAAAGGCCATTTGTTTTTGTTCCGCCCGCAGTGCTTCCTCCGTTTGCCTGCCGTATCCCGTGCGCACCAGGACCGGTCTGATCCGGGCCCGCAACCCGGTCTCCAGATCGGAGCGCTTGTCTCCCACAACGTAGGAGTCCTCTCTGCTTATGTCGAAATCGCTGACGGCCCGTTCGATCATCCCCGTTTTCGGTTTCCGGCAGGAGCAATCCAGCCTGTATTTTCCGAGCCCCGCCGTGGGATGGTGGGGACAGTAGTAAATCCCGTCTATGGCGCAGCCGATTTTTGCCATATACGCCAAAAAAAAGCGGTTGAAGGCGGCCAGGTCTTCTTCCGTGTAATACCCCCGGGCGATCCCCGACTGGTTCGTCACGACGATCAGCAGATATCCCGCTTCCTTCAGCAGTCGCAGACCTTCCGGAGCGCCCCGTTCCAGTTCAAAGTCCTCGGGACGGTACAGATAGGCTTTTTCCACGTTGATTGTCCCGTCTCTGTCCAGAAATACGGCTTTTCTCATACTGTCTCCGAATCTCCGAAAGAAAGGACCAGCGTGCGGATCTCCGTTTCCAGCTTCCGATAGACGACGCCCGCTCCGTCCAGCATTTTTTTCGAGGCGATGTCCGACTCCGTCCCTTTGTATTTGTCGGATAAATAGACAATCTCGCTGATGCCGCTCTGAATGATGGCCTTCGTACACTCGTGGCAGGGGAAAAGCCCCACATAGATCCGGCAGCCCTGCAATTCCCGCGTGCTGTTTAATATGGCGTTCAGTTCCGCGTGCACCACAAAGGGGTATTTCGTCTCGAGAAAATTTCCCTCTCTGTCCCAGGGAAAATCGTCGTCGTCGCAGCCGAGAGGAAGGCCGTTATATCCGACTCCGATGATTTTGTTGCGTTCGTTGACGATGCAGGCGCCCACTTGCGTATTGGGGTCCTTGCTCCGCTTTCCGGAAAGTATGGCGACCCCCATGAAATACTCATCCCATTTGATATAATCCGTCCGTTTCACCTTGCCTCCGCAACCCTGTCCCTTCCGTTGTTCGAAATCACTACAGATCTCTCGGGGATCACAGGGTTATTCTTCCGGTCTTCTATCCCATTTTAACACATTTTTTCCGCTTAATAAAGCCCTTTTTGCAAAATAAAAAAATTTGATTTTCTTCCGGAATTTTGCTATGATGAAATGGAAGCCGGACTGCGCTCCGGCAAAAGTCAGAAAGCCGGTGATTCAAATGATCCGAAAATTTATTGTCGCGCCGGAGTTTGACCGCTTCAAGATCGACCGCTACCTGAAAAGGGTCATGGGCTACTCCGCCCGGGGACTCCGGCAGCTGGACATCTATGTGAACGGCAAACGCCTGAAAAACCTCGATAAAATCGTACGCAAACTCAACCGCGTCTTGGTGGTCGAAAAAGAAAAGGAGACGGGGATCGTACCGATGGACATCCCGCTGCGGGTCGTCTACGAGGACAAGAATATGCTCCTCATCGACAAAGATGCCGGTATAGTCGTCCATCCGACGGAAAAAAAAGTGGCGGTTACCCTTGCCAACGGTCTCGTAAACTATTTTCTGAAAACGGAAGGAAAGATCCTGGTCCCCCGTTTTTTCAACCGCCTCGATATGAATACCACCGGACTCATCATCGCCGTAAAAAATGCCTGGACCCAGAATTTTCTGCAAAAACAGGGGAAAGTGAAAAAATATTATCTGGCCCTGGCCCACGGGATCATTGATAAGGACGAGTTTCTGATCGATATCCCCATCGGCCGGAAAAATGAAGAACTCTTCCGGCAGAAAATGACCCCTGAAGAGGGGGGACAGGAAGCGAAAACCCTCATCCGGGTGATTCAGCGGATTCCCACCCGGAATCTGACGCTTTTGGAAGCGGAATTGCTTACGGGCCGTACGCACCAGATCCGGGCCCATCTGAATATCCTCGGTCATCCCCTTTTGGGAGACGAACTGTACGGCGGCGGGGATCCCCGGGTTTCTCGACAGATGCTGCATTCGTACAAGTGCGTGTTTACGGTTCCCGAAACGGGCGAAACGAAAACGGTGGAGATCGGTCCGCCAGAAGATATGAGAATATGGTTTCAGTAGGAGGTCTTTATGTATTATTGCTTCAAGGATAAGGAAACGTCGCCTGTCTCACTGTCCGAAATCGACGGAAGCCAGCTTGTTGCAGGCTGCATCGGGCTTGAAGAACTGAAATCCTGCTATCAGGATTTCGGCTTCGCCGAGGCCACCGTCCAGCACTGTATGGCGGAAGCCGAAAATTTCGGCGTGGGACTCGAGCAATACGACGGATATACCTTCGGCTTTGTCAGCATTCTCAATTTTTATGACATCGACGCCGCGGAAAAACGGATGGCCTTCTACATACGGGAAAACCTCTTCCTCCTGGTCAACTGCTACGATGTCTCCGACGAGGTGACGCGCATTTTCGAAAATTCCGTCCAGCGCTGCAAACGTTTGCCGACATTGGAGAAAATCATCTACGGGGTTCTGGACAACCTGATCGTCAACGGAAACAAGATCCTGGACGCCCAGGAATCGAAAATCATGCAATTGGAAGACGAACTCATCCTGAAGAAAGAGCATAAGAACCTCAACGAATATATTTTCATCATCAAAAAAGAATTAATCGTCCAGAATCATTTCTATGAGCAGCTGATCTATATCGGGGAAGAATTGGAGGAAAACGAGAACAATATCTTCAAGCTCGAACATTTGCGCTATTTCAAAATTTTCTCCAACAAAGCCCTGCGCCTTTCCAAATACAACGAAGTGCTTTCCGAAAACCTCGTGCATCTGCGGGAAGCCTATGAAGCCTACCTGGAATATTCCCTGAACAATACCATGAAAGTCTACGGCGCGGTCACCATCATTTGCCTTCCGCTTTCCCTGATCGCCACGTGGTACGGCATGAATTTCACCAATATGCCGGAATTGCAGTACCGTTACGGCTACTTGGCCATCATCCTTGTCAGTCTGCTCATGATGATATTGCTGATTTATTTGCTCAAAAAGAAAAATCTGTTTTAATCATCCTTGATTTGTGCTATAATTTAAGTCGGAGAAAAGCAAAATATTCTATAAAACGGAGATGATCCTATGGACTGCAAAAGCCTTGTCGGCGGAAAAATCGGACTGGTCACCGGCGCTACGAGCGGTATCGGCAAATCATCCGCGGTGGAGCTGGCCAAGCTCGGCGTGAATCTCATCATTACCGGAAGAAGGGACAGTCTTCTGCGGGAACTGCAAAAGGAACTGGAGACAAAGTACGGCGTCAAGGCGCTGCCTTTGAAACTGGACGTGCGCAATTCCGGGGAAGTGGACAGCGTTTTGGGCGCCCTGCCGACGGAATGGAAGGACATCGACATCCTGATCAACAACGCGGGACTTGCCCGGGGAACCGCCAAAGTACATCTGAACAGCCTTGAAGAAATCGACTCCATGGTCGATACCAACGTGAAGGGCCTGCTGTATGTGACAAGGGCGGTCGTACCGCAAATGGTCGCCAGGAAAGCCGAAGGGATTATCATCAATATCGGATCCGTAGCCGGCAATATTTCCTATGGCGGCGGCGCGGTATACTGCGGGACGAAAGCCGCCGTTCGCTATATCAGCGACGGCTTGCGGATCGACCTCGTGGATACGCCGATCCGGGTGACAAACGTGGAGCCCGGTCTCGTGGAGACGGAATTCAGCATTGTACGATTCGCGGGAGACAGAGATAAAGCCAAAAAAGTCTACACGGGCATCGAGGCTCTGACCCCTGATGATATCGCGCTGGTGGTGGCGTACATCGTCAACCTCCCGAAAAACATCCAGATCCCCGAGATCATCATTACGCCCGCCCATCAGGCGGACAGCGTCCATAAGCACTACGAATAGACGTTTTATCAAGTTTTACTTTCTCTGATTATATTTTGAATTGGAGGAATATATTATTATGGATTGGAAAGAAATTTACAAATCCCGGTTGAAAACGGCGGAAGAAGCCGTTTCCCTGATCAAATCCGGCGACAGGGTCGTATTGGCCCACGCGGCTTCCGAACCCGCCTACCTGACGGAAAAAATGGCCGAAGACTACAAAAGGCTTCAAAATGTGGAAGTGGTCCAATTGGTGGCGCTGTCCCCTTCCAGCTACTCCAAGCCGGAAATGGTAGGGCATTTCCGCTTCAACAGCCAGTTTGTAGGCGGCTCCAACCGGCGCGCCATCAGCGGCAAATATGGAGATTTCACCCCCTGCTTCTTTTTTATGGCTCCGCAGCTCATGCGGGAAAAAATGATCCCCGACGTGTCCATGATATCCGTTTCGCCGCCTGATAAAAACGGCTATTGCAGCTTCGGCGTATCCTGCGACTACGCGCGGACCATCGTCGACCACGGAAAACTGGTCATCGCCCAGGTCAACAAACATCTGCCCCGGGTATTGGGAGACAATTTTGTCCACGTTTCCGAGCTTGACGTCATTGTGGAACACGACGAACCGATTCCTGCCGTCCCCGGCGCAAAAATCGGCGCCGTGGAAGAGGCCATCGGAAAACATTGCGCAAGTCTGATCCAGGATGGCGATACGCTGCAATTGGGTATCGGCGCGATTCCTGACGCGGTGCTGCTGTTCCTCAAAGACAAAAAAGACCTCGGCATCCATTCGGAAATGTTCTCCGACGGCGTTGTGGAACTCGTGGAAGCGGGCGTCATCACCGGCAAGCGGAAGAACCTGCACAAGGGCAAACTCGTGGTCACGTTCCTTTTCGGGACAAAACGGCTCTACGACTTTGTGGACAACAACCCCATGGTCCAGATGATGCCGGTGGATTATGTCAATGACCCGCGGGTCATCGGGCAAAATGACAATCTGATTTCCATCAATTCCGCCATGGAAGTGGATCTCTACGGACAGGTCTGCGCCGAGGCCATGGGCAAAAACCAGTTCAGCGGAATCGGCGGCCAGCTGGATTTCGTCAGGGGGGCGGCCTTTTCCAAGGGCGGAAAATCCATCATCGCCTTCCCTTCTACCGCCAAGAACGATACGATCTCCAAGATCGTGCCCTGGCTGACCGAAGGGACCCCTGTCACCACCACCCGCGTGGACGTGGACTATGTGGTGACCGAGTACGGCCTCGCGAAACTGAAGTTCAATTCCCTGCGGGAACGGGCCAGACAGTTGATCAATATCGCCCACCCCGCTTTCCGGGAAGCTCTCAAAGCGGAATTCAAAGAAAGATTCCGGGAAGATTTTTAACCGGATAAACCCTTAGGACGGAGGAGACATGGCAGAGACGACAAACACGGTTTTGGAAAAAAATGAAGAGCCTGAAATCCTGGGAGACGAAGCGTTATCTCCCGAAGCGATCCGCCTGAAACGGGCGGAAAACGGACAAAAGCCCGATAACGGCGGCTGTCTGTGGGCCCTTTTGGGGCTGTTATTCCCCTATGTGGGGGTGATCCTCTGGCTGCTGTGGCGCAAAGAAAATCCCAAGACGGCGGAGTCTGTGGGAAAGGGCGCCTTGATCAGCATCTTGTTTGTTTCCATTTTTGTCCTGATTTTTTTCGGGATCTTCTTCACCAATGTCGGTCTGAAGTCCATCTTTGCTTGAAATAAAAAAGAGCGTCGCGAGGCGCTCTTTTTTATTTCCCGGTTGCTTTTACGCATCCGTGATCCGTATTTATTTGTGGGAAACGGTCGCTTTCCCGTGGATGACCTCTTTGCCGTCCTGATTTGTACATACGGTATTGAGAATGATCCGCTTCTTTTCCGGGATCAGCTGCTCCACTTCCGCGGCCGCCGTGATCGTGTCGCCGAAATATACGGGCGCCGTAAAATTAAGCTCCTGGGAGAGATATACCGTCCCCTCGCCCGGCAGCTTTGTGCCCAGTACGGCGGAGATCAGGCCCGCCGACAGCATTCCGTGAGCGATCCGCTTTTTGAAAAATGTGGTCTCGGCATAAGACTCGTTCATATGAGCCGGATTTACGTCCAGAGACACGCCGGCAAACAGAATCACATCCGCTTCCGTGATGGTTTTTGTAACGCTTGCGCGCTGACCTACCTGTATTTCGTTGAAATTCATTTTTTTACCTCCAGAAAATAAAGTTGCCTTGCCCGCGTATACTTTTATCTTCTGTTTCTACCAACACTATAAACCAACTTTGTCCGTCTGTCAATCTTTTTTATGAATTCGTTTCATTCATAAACGGAATTTTCTTCTGAAATAAAATAAATATAGGCATTATTTCACTGTCCCCCTTGCTATGCATGATTTTTTTTCATTGACTTTATTATAAAATTGTATTATAATTAAATAAAAATCCTGTTATCTTTCAAGAGAAAATATGCTATGATATATTACGCATAATAATTGTATATTATGAATTCTCGATTTCTTTATCCATAGAGGAGGTGGAAGAAATGAATCTGAGACAATTGGAGTACTTTCTGGAAGTCGCGAGACTCAAGAGTTTTACAAAGGCGTCGAAAAATCTTTACGTATGCCAATCGGCCCTGAGCAAGTCGATCCAGCAATTCGAAAATGAGTTGAATCTCAAGCTGATCGACAGGAGTTCCAAAAATTTCAAGCTGACTGCGGAAGGCGAGATTTTATTTGAAAACGGAAATACTACCCTGAAAACGATTACCGAACTCTTTGAGCGGCTGAACGAGAGTCTGAATTCGGAAAAAGGTACGATTAACGTCGGCGTTCCGCCCGTGATCAGTACGGTATATTTTACAAGAATCGCCCACAAATTCAAGAACACCTACAATGATATCAAGCTGAACATCCTGGAAGTCGGCGCCAATATTGTCAAAGCCTCCGTGGAAAACGGGGTCGTGGATATCGGCGCGGTCATTTTACCCTTCCAGTCTTACAATTTCAATAAGAAATCCGTTTTTTCGTCCGATTGCGTCGTCGTGGTCAATAAAAATCATCCGCTGGCCGATCGCGGGGAAATATCCATTGCCGATCTCAAGCATGAGGATTTTCTTCTCCTCAACGAGACGTACATGCTGCACGACAAGATTCTGGAACTGTGCAGCGAAGCCGGTTTTGAACCCAACGTGACCACGAAAAGCTCCCAATGGGACTTTCTGGTGGAACTTGTGTCCCTGGACCACGGTATTACCATCCTGCCTAGACTCATCATCAAAAAATACAATTCCAAAAATATCCGCATGCTGACGTTGAAAGATCCGGACTTCCCCTGGAACATCGCGTTGATTACGAAAAAAGACAAATATATTTCAAAACCCATGCAACTTTTTATCAATTTGTGCGAGCGCGAAAACGAGCAATATTTCAATAAACTCAATACCAGCCTCACGGGAAAATGATATAATGTTGTTATCAACATGGCTTTTTTACGTAATTTCCATAAAATTTTCAGTTTATCTATGAACGATATTCATAATTCAGATGAAAAAAAACAATGACTAAATTGGTCATGGTTTTTTTTCATTTTCGATATGAAATAATAACGCTTTCCTTTTTTCGGTATTTGTACTATAATCGACTTGACAATAAATATATAGAAAACGCCTTGCCCGAGGTATACCTGGATTTTTATTGGACGCTTACTTTTATCGTTTTACGGAGGGGATCATGTCAGGAATTTTAGGTATAGTTCTGGGTTTATTATTGCTAATTTATTTATCTTACAAAGGTTTTTCCATCATCTGGGTGGCTCCCGTTTCCTCGCTTGTCGTGGCCCTCGTAGGTTTCGGATTCAGCGACAAGCTCCTGTATTCCTATCTGGGATACGCCAATGAAAGCGGCGCCCTCGTCGGGTATATGCCCGAACTGGCGAATTTTGTCCGAAATTACTTCGCGCTGTTTTTCCTGGGCGCCGTTTTCGGAAAACTCATGGACATCACCGGCGCGGCAAAATCCGTTGCCCTGCTGCTCTCAAGACTTTTCGGGGCCAAGCGCGCCATGATGGCGGTCATCGTAGGCTGCGGAGCGCTTACTTACGGCGGCGTATCACTCTTTGTGGTCGTATTTGCCATCTATCCGCTGGCCATTGTGCTGTTCCGGGAGTCAAACCTGCCTCGCAGGCTGATCCCCGGCGCCATCGCCCTGGGCGCTTTTACCTTTTCCATGACGGCCCTTCCCGGCTCACCCCAGTTGAACAACATCATCGCCGGGCAGAACTTCGGGACGGATCCCTACGCAGCCCCCGTGCTGGGGATCGTGTCGGCGGGCGTGATGTTTCTGGGCGGATACCTCTATATGCTGTGGAAACAGAAAAAAGTGCTGGCCAAAGGCGAACACTTTACGGAGCCTATGGAATTCGTGGCCAAAATAGATGACAGCGATCTTCCCGGCCCCTTTCTTTCCCTGCTGCCCCTGGTTGGCGTCGTTGTGACTCTGTACATTTATACAAAGGTTTTGCATTTCGGAACGACACCGGGCACGGTGCTGGCTCTCCTGTCAGGCAATATCATTACGGTTCTCGTCAACATCGGAAGATTCTCCAAACCCGTTATAAACGGCGACGGAAAACCCGTGAACTTTCTTTTGAAAGCCCTCACGGAAGGCGGCAACGGAGCGGTCGTTGCGATTCTCAATACGGCCGCGGCGGTGGGTTTCGGAGGCGTGGTCAAAGCGGTTCCCGCCTTTGCCACATTGCGGGATCTCCTTCTGGGAATCAAAGCGAGTCCCCTGATTAGCGAAGGCATCGCGGTGACTCTGTTGGCGGGCGCTACCGGCTCGTCTTCGGGCGGCATGGGAATTGTGCTCCCGGTACTTGCGCCGGAATATCTCAAAACCGGGATCAATCCGCAAATTCTGCACCGGGTGGCCACGGTGGCTTCGGGGGGTCTCGACTCGCTCCCCCACTGCGGCGCGGTGCTGACGCTGCTTGCCGTATGCGGCATGACCCATAAGGATTCCTATAACGATATCGGCATGGTAACGTGTGTTCTGCCGTTGCTTGCCCTTGTGGTCATCATTGTCTTGGGCGCCATGGGAATCGCGTAGGCACTTCACTTGCTTGTTATCCTCATTCTATATCAAGCCATTTTATCAGAAAAGGAGCCCTTCGGGGCTCCTTTTCGATTTTCACACAGAGGCGCAGTGGAAATATCCGCTTTTTTTACTCGTTCTCCAGAACCGCGGCGTTCAGGAAAAGAGACGGATTGACCGCCGTGCTTCCGATGCTGATCACGAAATGCAAGTGGGGACCCGTAACAAAGCCCGTATCCCCGCTTTTCCCGATCACATCCCCTTTTTTGACCATCTGTCCTTCCTGGACCGCGAAGGCGCTCAAGTGCGAATAACTGGAAAAAATATTCATGCCGTGGTCAATGACGAGGGTATTTCCCGTGGTCGTCAATTTTTGGGCGAAAATCACCTTGCCGTTGTTGGCCGCTTTCAGTGTCGAGCCTTTGGGAACCGGATAATCCAACCCTGAATGGTAGCCGACGACTTTTTTATTGACAAAGCGCATGGATCCAAAGTTGTCGCTGGATTTGATCCCTGTGGGGTTCAGGAATTTTCCGCTCCACTGTTTTTCTTTCAGGGAATTCTTCTTGGCTTCGGCGATTTTATCGGTGCCCGCCTGAAGATTTTTGTCCGAACGCTTCTCGGCCATGGTCTTTGTCACCGTCAGATAACTTTTTTTGAAATTGCCGTCTTCGACGACAATGGCGTCGGAAAAAACAGTTCGCCCCTCTTCCCGGACAGACAGGGGGTACGTCCCAGCCGGGGTGGAGTAATGCACCGGGATGAAGACATATTTTTTGTCGCCGCGCTTGTAAGCCCGGGGCGACTTGGGTCCCCGGGAGAAAATCACCTCACAGTCTTTTTCCGCGGGATATTCCACATAGAAAAAACCTCCTTGCTTCAGCCGGTTACCCGAAAGGCGGATTCCCGCGTCCGAAAAAGCAAGGACGGACAGGCAGAGCAGGAGTAAAAGCAATATTTTTTTCACGGTTTCCTCCGTTTCTGATTCATGAGGAATTCATATTGTTCCGGGGGGCCGTAACCCCCCGGAATTTTTGCTGTTTGAATGTCTTTTTAGAACGAGGAATCCGGGTTGTAGTATTTGTCCACGTTGGATTTGTCGATCAGCGCGGAGGGAATAACCACGGAAACGGGTTCTTTCGCGGTATGGAACGAATCGCTCTTGGCGCCCAGCGCCACGTCAACCGCGTACTGGATTCCGTCGGAAATCATGGACGGATGGTACAGCGTCGTCGCTCTTACCAGCGGATCGTTGGCCTTGATCATTTCCATAACGACTTTGGAACCGGCGCCGCCCAGCGCGATCTTGATATCCTTGCGGCCGGATTCTTTGATGGCCTGCAGAACGCCCGTCAGCACGTCGTCGTCCTGGCAGAACACCGCGTCGATCTTCGGGAATTTCTGGAGGAAGGTCTCCATGATTTTCAGACCGTCCTGTGTGGACCAGTTGGCGAACTGATATTTGCCTTTGCCCTCGAGATCCTTCAGGGAAGCTTCTTTGTCCATTTCGGCGAAGAAGGCGTCCATTCTTTCGGTGTCGATCACGACAGGCATTCCGCCCATAACCACATAGTCCGTCAGTCCTTCGGCTTTCATGGTAGCGGCCAGCCACTTTCCGCTTTCACGGCCCAGTCCCGGGTTGTCGCCGGCCAGGTTTACATAGCCAAAGCCGGTGTCCGTCAAACCCCGGTCAACCACGATACACTTTACGCCCTGATCATGAAACTGTTTTACGATGGGCGTCAGCGGAGCGGATTCGTGGGGAAGGATTACCAGATACTGCATGCCCCAGGAACCGAGGTTTTCCACGTCGGCAACCTGCGCGGTGGCGTTGGCGGAGTGCACTACGCGGAATTCCACTTTGCCGGCATACTTGCTCTCCAGCTCTTTTACCGCGTGGTCAGCCCACCAGCCGATGCCGCCCGTCCAGCCATGGTCAGCCGTCGGTACCGCTACGCCGATTTTTGCAACTCCGCTCGCAAAAGCGAAGGAACCGAGAAACAGTGCACATAAAAACGCTAATACTGCTTTTTTCATTTATACCTCCTATTTATTATTGCGATTGTATTGCAGTAACACTGCCGCAATAATGACTAAACCACGGACAGCCTGCTGCAGGAACGACGAAACGCCGCCCAGCACAAGCATATTGTTGATCATGCCCAGCATGAGCGCCCCCAAGACCGTACCTACGATGGAGCCTTTACCGCCGGACATGGACGTACCGCCGATGACCACGGCGGCAACGGCCTCGAGTTCATAACCCGTGCCGTCTCCCGAAGACTGGATACAATTGATTCTCGTGGACCACATGAGGGCCGTGACCCCTACCGTGAATCCCGTAATCACGTAAGGGATCAATTTTACTTTCAGCACGCTGATAGCGGAATACCGCGCCACCATTTCATTGGCGCCCACGGCGCACACATAGCGCCCGAAACTGGTATTGTTGAGTAAGAAATGCATGGCTACCGCCAAAATCAAAAACACCCACACAGGCACCGGGATTCCCAGAGCAAAGCCCGAGCCGATTTTCGGATACAGCGTATTCTTGGAAAGGATGTTGGACGCCCCGGAAAAATATTGAATCAGCGAGCGGAAAATGGACATGGTGCCCAGCGTTGTGATAAATGGCGCGATTCGGCATTTGGTGATCAAAAAGCCGTTTACGAATCCGCAGACCGCCCCCAGAATCAACACGAAAACCGCCGCGACAATTACCCCCGTAAGGGAATTCGGCGGGAAGGTGTTGAGCAGGAATATCGTAATGCCTCCGGTAAAGGCCATCATGGAACCGACCGAAAGGTCAATGCCTCCGGATATGACGACCAGAGTCATCCCCAGCGCGATGATTCCCGTATAGGACTGCTGCCGAAGGATGTTGATCAGGTTTCGCGCCTGTAAAAAATTCGGCCAGCCCACGATGGTCGCCAGGAGAAACAGCAGCACAAAACCCAATCCTGTCGTGTGCTCGCTCCATTCGAGTTTTTTCAATAGTCCGGCGTCGCCGGTCTTAACGTGTTGTTCCATTAAAACTGCCTCCCTTTGATGCCGGTTGCGTAAAACATAATTTCTTCTTCATTGATGTGGTCGCCTTCGACGCATCCGGCGACGCTCCCCTCTTTCATGACATATACCCGGCTGCACAGGCCGATGATTTCCTCCATTTCCGAAGAAATCACGATACAGGAAATCCCCGAGCTTGCCAGGCGGTGGATAAATTCATAGACTTCCTGTTTTGCTTTCACGTCGATGCCGCGGGTGGGTTCGTCCAGAATCAGGATGGACGGATTCGTGTCCACCCAGCGGGACAGATATACCTTTTGCTGGTTGCCCCCCGACAGATAGCGCAACTGCATAGAGATTGACGCCGCCGCTATTTTGAACATTTCGACGTATTCTTTCGTTTTGGCGACTTCTTTGCCTTTGTTGATAAAGGCCCCCTGCAGATATCGCTTGAGCGAAATCAGTGTGATGTTTTGCGGCAGGGTAAAATGCTGCACGATGCCCTTCCCCTGTCTGTCTTCGCTCAAATACCCGAGACCGTGCCGAACAGCGTCGGCCGGGGTCTTGATCCGCGCTTCCCTGCCGTTGATGAAAATCCTGCCGGAGCTTATGGCCCGAAGGCCCATGACGGCTTCCGCCAGCTCCGTGCGCCCCGAGCCCACGAGTCCCGCGAAGCCCAGAATTTCCCCTTTCCGCAAGCTGAAGGACACGTCTTTCAAAAGGCCGGGAACGGAAATTCCCTGCGCCGCAAAGACTTCGGCCTCTTGGGAACGGAGGAGCTTTTCGGGATAAATCTGCTGGAAATTGCGTCCGATCATCTTCCGGGCAATGTCTTTTTCATCGACGTCGGCGATTTCGTCCACGCTGATGAGTTTGCCGTCCCGGAGCACGATCACCCGGTCGCAAAGGGTTTTGATCTCCGTGAGTTTGTGGGACACAAAGATCATCGTGACGTTTTGCTTTTTCAAATCCCGCATCAGTTCAAAAAGCGTTGTGATTTCCCGCCCCGTGAGGGTTGTGGTAGGCTCGTCCATAATGAGAATCCGGGCGTTCAGCATGAGCGCCTTGGAGATTTCCACCATCTGTTTTTCCGCCACGCTGAGGCGGCTGACCAATTGGTTGACCGCCACGGGCATCTTCAGTTTTTCCAGCTGCTTTTCCGCGGCCCGCCGCATGGCCTGCTTGTCCAGCAAACCTGATTTTTTGCGGATTTCATTCCCCAAAAAAATGTTTTCATAGACCGTAAGCGTGTTGATCAGGTTGAATTCCTGGGGGACGATGGCGATGCCCAAAGATTTTGCGGTCACATAATCCGGCACGGAGACGGGCTGCCCGTCCAGCAGAAGCCGCCCGGCGCTGGGCTGGTATATGCCGCTGATGATTTTGATGAGCGTGGATTTGCCGGCCCCGTTTTCACCGATAAGCCCCATGATTTCGCCTTCGCGTATATCGGCTGAAATATCGTCCAGGACTTTTACGCCGGAGAACTGCTTTGTGATGTGGTCGATCGACAGGATGGCGCGGGGCGCGTTTCCCGTCGTCAGCCCCTCTGTCTGCGCCGTCACATTCATCAGTCCTTCTTCATGGCTTCGTCAAAGGCCACGTTGGACGGGGCAAAATCGACCTTGCGCACGAACTCGCAAGCTTCCATGGCGCCGTACTCGCGCTCCATGCCAGAATCTTCCCATTCCACCGAAAGGGGTCCCTGATAGTCCATGGCGTTCAGTTCCCGGATAATGTTCTCGAAATCGACGTCGCCGTGGCCCAGAGAGCGGAAATTCCAACCTCGCCGGGTGTCGCCGAACGTGATGTGGGAGCCTAAAATACCGGCCTTGCCGTCCAAGGTTACGGCCGCGTCCTTCATGTGCACGTGATAAATCCGGTCGGCAAAATCCCGCAGGAATATATGGGGGGTCACGCCCTGCCAGATGAGATGCGAGGGGTCAAAATTGAAACCCAGCGTCGGACGTCTGTCGAATTCTTTCAGGAGCCGCTCGGCGGTATAATAGTCAAAAGCGATTTCCGTGGGATGCACTTCAAGAGCGAACAATACGCCATTTTTGTCGAATTCATCGAAAATCGGCGTCCACAGGTTAACGATTTCCTTGAAGGCGTCGTCGATCATCTGGTCGCTGGTCTGAGGGAAGCTGTAAAAGTATTTCCAAACAGGACTT
>JAISST010000096.1 GCA_031272945.1 Fusobacteriaceae bacterium | reverse complement strand
TTTTCACGTTCCGACAGCATGGGTCCCTCCTGTCTTTCGGCTCACGGGAACTTCCTTTTCGGCTCAAATTTTACAAAAAATGAGCCGTATTTTGTTTTGAAATGAGCCGAATGGTTTTTCTATATTGTAAGGGGTCGGGGTGGAAATGTCAAGGGAAATTTACCCATTTTCAATGAAATCATGGACATGAAATAAAATATGTGATACAATGACTGAAAGGCATGATTACAGAATTATAAATGAAAATGGAGCGTGGATTCCGATGATTGACCTGCCCCACATTCCCGAAAAAGTTCCCTTCATATGTATGATTTCCCCGGGATCGCAAGTCCTTGCGGCAAACGTCGCGCGGTTGAGCAAAAAGAAAAATATGGAAGTCGGGACGTATCTGGCTGTCCTGACAAAGGCGCTGCCCCTCGGTAGGATTCTTCAGGAGCGGGGCGCCCGGATTTTAATCAGCAGAAAGGGAACCGCAGGCGTGCTGAGTTCCAATTTGAGCATCCCTGTTGTGACAATCAACACGACTATGAACGATTATCTGCGCCACATTGATCTCATGCGCGAGCACAAGGGCCGGATCGGAATTGTAGAATACATGCCCATCATTCCGGATTTGCAGAAATTATGCCAATATACCGGTATTACCGACGCCCTGTTCTATCCTTACACGGACACGGAAAGCTATGACAGGGTTTCGTACGAAGCGGTAACCGGCGGGGCAACGATTCTTCTGGGAGGCGGGGACACGCTCCCCAGACTTGCCGGGGAATATCATATTCCCAATACGATCGTCGAAAATACCGATGAGAACATCGAAATCGCTTTGGATACCGCCCGTCAGTTGTTGCAGGTACAACTGGATGAAGAAAAAAAGAAAAATGATTTTCGTTTGCTTTCGGAAAGGTACCGGGCTGTCTTGAATTTTTCCAACGAAGCGGTCATGGCGACGGACAGTTCCTGCACGATCATTGTGGCAAATCCGATGGCTTTGCAAGTTTTGAAGAAAGACAGCGGGGAATGCCTCGGAAAGCCCTTATCCGTGTTTTTTCCGGAAGTGGATGCCCACGCGTTGAGAACGGAAAAAATTCCCTTGCTGAATGAATTGGTTATGCGAAATGGCGGACTTATCAGCATAAACTGCATACCGATTATCATAAAAGACAGGTTTGAAGGGATTGTATGCACCTTTCACAGCGCCAAGGCAATCATGGAATCCGAGAGAAAAATCCGCTTGAAGCTTTCCGACAAAGGACATATTGCCAAATACCATTTCGAAGACATTATCGGGAAGAGCGCCGCAATCAGAAAAGCCAAAGAAATTGCCACTTATTACGCGAAGTCGGATTATACGGTGCTGATTGAAGGGGAAACCGGAACGGGCAAAGAACTTTTCGCCCAATCTATACACAACAGCAGTCGAAGAGCCGAAGGACCTTTTGTGGCTGTCAATTGCACTTCTCTGGGCAAAGACCTTTTGGAAAGCCAGCTATTCGGCTATGAGGAAGGGGCTTTCACGGGAGCGGTCAAAGGCGGACGCGCCGGGTTATTTGAAGAAGCCCATGGCGGCACGATTTTTTTCGATGAAATTGGAGAAATACCGCTGGAGACACAAATACAGCTGCTTCGCGTGATCCAGGAAAAAGAGGTCAGAAGGGTCGGAGGATTTCGCATCATTCCCATTGACGTCCGGATCATATGCGCCACAAACCGAAACCTGCTGGAAGAGATCGAAAACGAACGTTTTCGCAGGGACTTGTATTATCGTATCAATATTCTACGTTTGGATATCCCGCCTTTGCGAAACAGAACGAAAGATATCCCTCTGATTGCCAACAGAATGCTTTCGGGACTCCCCGCGGATTTTGCGGAAATCCAGAATTATATTATGGAAATGATTTTGCAACGCAACGACTATGATTGGCCCGGAAACGTCCGGGAACTTCTCGGCCTTTTGGAACGCGCCGTGACATTGGCCCAATGCGAGCCCAAACTACTGTTTGATGAAATATTCATGAAACATTTGATGACCGGCGGGAAAAAGAAGGAGCATGTCCGGCCGAACCGGGAGACCATTGTCAATATGCTGGAGCAGCACGGAGGTTCCAGAGAAAAGACGGCAAAGGTTTTAGGGATATCCAGAAGCACGCTCTGGCGTCTGATGAAAACCTATCAAATTCCGATATAATTGTTTCTTTCATAATTGAAACGTTTCAGAAACATAGAATTGGTGAAAAAATGAATCATTCATTTTTTCCCATACAGAAATTTTACCGTTGAAAATAACGCTAAGGAAGCCAAAAAAAACCTTTTTCTTTCCATTGTGTCAAAATTGGCATAATAATTGCTATTAAGAGATTATCTGGCATAATTCTATCAATTGACGCTTGACAAAAGGAGGAGGTTTTTACTTATGGCAGCTTTATCGTTATTTTTTTTGCTGGCGCCGATCATCATCGGCATCTATCGAAAAGTCAACATCGGTCTTTGTGCTTTCGGATCCGTCCTGATTCTGGGCGCGATCGGGAAAATCAACGTCAAAACCATCCAGGCCGGGTTTCCAACCAGTCTTTTTATGACTCTGCTGGGTGTAATGATGTTGTTTGCCATTGCGCAAGACAATAAAACACTGGAAGTAATCGCGAGAAAAATCGTGGCCCTCGCGGGAAAACGCACATTTTTGATTCCCATCGTGATTTATGTTTTTGCGACGATCCTGGCCGGAATCGGACCGGGAACAGTACCCGTAATGGGTGTAATGGCGCCTTTTACTTGCTCACTGGCGGCGGAAATGGGCATTTCTCCCCTTCTTTTCTGCGCGGTTTCCATCTTGGGCGCGGCCGGCGGCGGTCTCACTCCGGTGGCGCCTACGGGAATTTTGGGCTTGTCTCTGGCGGCCAAACAGGGAATCGAGGGCGTGGAGTTTGCGTACGCGGCCAATAGTGTAATTGCCCAGACTGTATATTTTATCGTTGTTTACTTTGTATTGGGCGGCTATAAATTGAAGCCCAAAACGGAAGCCAGCGAACTGATCCAAGTGACGAAATTTGACCGGAATCAGATTTTCACTATTGTCGGAATGCTGGTGATGGTTATTTGCGTAATCGGCCTCCGGTATGACGTGGGTCTTGTGTGCTTCAGCGTTTCTTTCGCACTGCTGCTGCTCAAAGCCTGCAATGAGAAGAAGGCGATCGCGGCGATCCCCTGGGGAACACTCTTTATGATCGCCGGAATCCAGACTTTGATGGGTATGGTCATCAAATTGGGCGGGATTGATCTTTTGGTAAACGGACTGGCAAAACTTATGACGCCCAAGACAGCGCCCGGCGTAATCGGCCTGACCGCCGGAATCATGTCCTGGTTCAGCTCCACTTCGGGGGTTGTAATGCCCACTTTAATTCCGACCATCGGCGGCATCATGGAAAAAGTCGGCGGCGTTACGGCCATTGCGCTGCTGTCCGCCATTACCAATACCGCCCACGTGGCGGGTACCAGTCCTCTTTCCAACGGAGGATCCATGGGATTAGCCGCCTATTCCGCCATCGCGAATCCCACACAGGAAGAACAGAGCAAGCTGTTTGTCAGACTGTTCCTCGTTTCGGCGGGAGGCGTATTGACTGTCACTTTGGTGGATTTGACGGGAGTTTATAACCTGTTCGGATAAATCGCCAACGCCGTCATCAAAAAAGAATTTCAGGAGGTGGATCCATGGGTTACACCATGTCCGAAAAAATACTGGCCAGGGCCGCAGGCAGAGATTTCGTGTCTGCGGGAGATATCATCTGGGCGAAAATCGATAAAGCCATGATGGATGATATCCTTGGCCCCAGAATTGAAATCGACGAAAAATTGAAAGAACTCAATGCAAAATTATGGGCGCCCGAAAGAGTTATTCTGATCTCCGATCACTATACGCCTCCGGCGGGAGAAAAAGAGGCAAATATTGTAAAATTTACCCGGGACTGGGCAAAAGAATATAATGTATCGAATTATTACGAATTTGACGGCCCCTGCCATCAGGTCATGGTGGAAAAAGGACACGTATTACCCGGGGAAACCATTGTAGGCACAGATTCTCACACCTGTACCTATGGCGCGCTGGCCAGTTTCGCCACGGGAATCGGGTCTACGGAAATGGTGGGCGTGCTGGCAACGGGCCAAACTTGGCTGAAAATCCCCCAAACCATTCTTTTCGAATGGCAGGGAATCATGCCGCAGTATATTACGGCAAAGGACATCTCCCTCAAATGTATCGAAACGACCGGACACGCGGGCGCGACCTACAAGGCCATCGAATATGCCGGAGAAGCGATCCGGAACTTACCGATGGACGAGCGTCTCTGCATCACAAACATGTCTGTGGAGGCGGGGGCTAAAGCCGGACTGATAGGATATGACGCAATCACGGCCCGTTATCTGGAAAAATTTTCCGTATTTGAGGATTATTCCTGGGTAAATGCCGACGCGGATGCTGTCTATGAGAAGAAGTATACTTTTGATGTTTCCCGGCTGAAACCACAGATTGCCTGTCCCCATGAAGTGGATAACGTGACGGATGTGGAAAATCTGTCGGAAACGAAAATTGATCAGGCTTATATCGGTTCTTGTACGGGCGGGCGTTACAGCGATCTGTCCATGGCCGCAAAGCTGTTGAAGGGGAAAAAGATCGCCCGGGGTATTCGTCTGCTGATCTCCCCGGGATCCCGCGAGATATACAACCAATGCCTGAAAGAAGGGATTCTGGCCGATCTCGCCGACGCCGGCGCCGTCATCCTCGCTTCCAGTTGCGGCGCGTGTCTCGGAATCCACTCAGGTACGATCGCCGACGGAGAAACATGTGTATCCACCACAAACAGGAATTTTCTCGGACGCATGGGATCCAAAAAGAGTTTCGCGTATCTGGCCTCTCCGCTCACGGTGGCGGCCTCGGCCCTGACAGGCAGAATCACAGACCCGGGAACGCTATGAAACAAGGAGGTGATTGTATGGAAGCGCATAAAGCATGGAAATACGGGAATAATATCAATACGGACATCATATCCCCGGCAGCTTACATGGAATACACGATTGAAGACGCCAAAAAATATACCATGGCGACCATTGACACGGAATTCGGGACCGCCTGCCGGCCTGACGACATTTTTGTGGCGGAACACAATCTGGGATCCGGTTCCAGCCGCGAAACTGCGCCGCTAATGTTGAAAGCGCTGGGGGTACGGTATGTGGTCGCGATGGATTTTGCAAGAATCTTTTACCGCAACTGTTTTAATGTGGGACTTGTGCCTGTAGAATGCGCGTCAACCGATAAAATCCACATGGGAGATATGCTTTCCGTCGATGTGGATGAAGGGATTATTTATAATCTGACAACAAAAGAAAACCTGCCCTGCGGCAAAATCCCGACGCATATTAAAGAAATCGCCGATTGCGGCGGACTATTGGAGTATATCAAAGCCAAAAGAGCGGAATAATCAATCAATGAATCCGGTTCCGCCCAAAGAACGGCGGAACCGGAGCGGATAAGGAGGAAAAGAGCATGGAGAACGGAGCTCTCAGCAATATAGTTGTTCTGGATCTGACAAGAGTGGTGGCGGGGCCTTATTGTACCGCCGTGTTGGCTGACTTGGGCGCGGAAGTCATCAAAATCGAGATTCCCGGAAAAGGCGACGACAGCAGATCCTACGGCCCTTTTGTCAATGGGGAAAGCCTTTATTACGCCAATCTGAACCGGAACAAACACGGCGTCACCCTGAATATGAAAGTGGAGAAGGGTAAGGAAATTTTCAGGGAACTGGTAAAAAAAGCCGATGTGGTCGTTGAAAACTACCGGCCCGGCGTTATGGACAAACTGGGCTTGGGATATGACAATCTGAAAGAAGTCAATCCGCGCATTGTTTACGCGGCCGTGTCCGGATTCGGGAGCTACGGCGCCTATCACAAGAGACCCGGATACGACATTATTTCCCAGGCCATGGGCGGACTTATGAGCATATCCGGACCGGAAGGCGGGTCTCCCACCCGAGCCGGAAATGCCATGGGGGACATATTGGGCGGGCTGAATCTTACGATCGGCATACTGGCCGCTCTAAACGCCAGACAAATGACCGGAAAAGGCCAGCGCGTAGACGTCTCCCTTGTGGATTCCGTCGTTTCCTCACTTGAAACATGTACACAAAGATATTTCGCGACCAATGAGCCGCCCAAACTTCAGGGGAACCGGTACGGGCATCTCTCTCCCTATGATTCTTTCAAATCAAAAGACGGCATGTTTGTCATCGGTTGCGGGAATCAGAAACTTTTTTCGCTGTTATGTCTCAAGGCGCTCAACAGACCGGATTTGTTGGAGAATCCTATGTATTTAACCAATGATCTGCGTTGCCAAAATCATAAAACCTTGAAGGCGGAAATTGAAAAATGGTCGGAAAACCTTACCTCGGAAGAGGCTGTGGATGTCATTTCGGCGGCGGGGGTCCCGGCTGCGCCGATCCTAAATCTCAAAGATATTTCCGAAAATCGGCACATTGCCTTTGACAGGGAAATGTTTGTGACTGTGGAACACCCGATTATCGGAAAAATGCGCGTGAACGGAAATCCGATCAAGCTCCTTGACGCCATGCCTCGAATCAAATCCTGCGCGCCGCTCCTGGGGCAGCATACGGAGGAAATATTCGGAAAATTTCTGGGAATGTCGGCGGAAGAAATCAATCGTTGCAGGGAGCAGGGAATCCTGTGAGAGGCGGAGAGATAAATTATGAACTTACCGAATAAAATTCGGATTTTGGAGGTCGGTCCCAGAGATGGCTTTCAAAATCTGAAAACCTTTATCGAAACGAAACACAAGATAGAAATCATTGACGCGCTTGCCGGGGCGGGATTGCAATCCATTGAGGCAACCTCTTTCGTAAATCCCAAATGGGTGCCGCAAATGGCGGATGCAAAAGAAGTCTGCGCCTATTGCGCCCAAAGGGTTGATAAAACTTATGAACTGGCGGTCCTTGTGCCCAATGGCAAGGGCGTGGAAAACGCGCTCGCCGCAGGCGCGGAGAAAATAACGATGGTCATTTCCGTAAGTGAGGCCCATAATAAAGCCAACGTGAATCGTACCGTGGAAGAGAGCTTTCAAGAATTTGAGAAGATTGTAAAGACCTATCCCAATGGAAGGTTCCGGCTCGCTTTGGCGACGGTTTTCGGTTGTCCTTTCGGCGAAGAGATCAGAACGGAGCGGGTAACGGAACTTTTGAAGCGGGCGAAGGATACGGGAT
>JAISST010000052.1 GCA_031272945.1 Fusobacteriaceae bacterium | reverse complement strand
TTTTTCGCGGCGATTCTGTCTTTCATGCCCGGCTGCCGGGGTTCGTTGATCTTTGTGGTCACGGAACACACGAGAGGCAGGGCGCTTTTTATTTTCTCACAGCGCAGGCCGTTTCTTCTGGTGATCAGGACCTCATTTCCATCAACCGTCATGGCGTCGGCGGCGGTAAGAGCCGGTAATCCCAATATTTCAGCCACTTTGGAGGCGATCTGCCCCGTGCTGCCGTCGGAGGACTGCACGCCACAGAAAATGAGGTCAAATTCGCCCAAATAGCGGGCCGCTCCCGCTAACACCCGGGCCGTGGCCAACGTATCGGCGCCGCCGAAAGCCCTGTCCGTCAGGAGAACTCCCGCTTCAGCCCCCATGGCGATCCCTTCGGTCAGAATGTCCTTGGCCTGAGGCAGGCCCATGGTCACAAGGGTCACGGTCCCGCCGTTCTTTTCTTTGAGCCGGAGGGCCTCTTCCACGGCGTTTTTGTCGGGGATGTTCATGATCGAAGGAACCCCTTCCCGCACGAGGGTTCCCTTTTCCCTGTCAATGGTGATTTTATCGTTTTCGGGAACCTGCTTTACAAAGACCAGGATGTTCATACTTTGCCTCCCCCGAGGTCAATTTCTCCCTCGAATACCTTGGCGGCCGGGCCCGTCAGCGTAACCTCATAATCTTTGCCAAGGGCGACCTCCACTTCGCCGCCTTCGAGGATCAGCCGGACCTTGTCCCCCTTGATCTTCCCGAGTTTGCGGGCAAGGATCGCCACGGCGCAGGATCCGGTGCCGCAGGCCAGCGTATGACCCGCCCCCCGTTCCCAAGTCTTGACCCGGATCGTAGCGTCGTCTATAATTTGTACAAAATTGACGTTGGTCTTCCGGGGGAAGGCTTCGTGGCGCTCAATCAGAGGGCCTATGCCCTCGAGATCCCAGTCGTCGGGGTCATCGGTAAATATCACCGTATGGGGCACCCCCATCAAAACCGATGAAAAGACAATCTTTTTTCCCTCTATGACAAGTTCCTCGTTCAATGTCTCCTCTTTCCCCAATTTGCAAGGAATGGCCGCCGGGTCGAAATTTCCTTTGCCCATGCCCACCGATACGGCGCGCACTTTTTTTTCGGCGTCCAACGACAGGACGATCTCTTTGATCCCGGCGTCGGTCTCGGCCGTGAAACGCTCTTTGGTCACGATTCCCTTCTCATAGACATATTTGGAAAAACAACGGATGCCGTTCCCGCACATTTCCCCCCGGGAACCGTCGGCGTTGTAGTAATTGTAACGGATATCGGCGACTTCGCTTTTCGTGCAAAACTCGATGCCGTCGGCCCCGACGCCGAAATGCCTGTCGCAGAGCAAAAGCGCCGTCTTTCCCCAGTCGTCCGAGGATTCGGCAAAGCCGTCAAATACGACAAAATCATTTCCCGCGCCATGCATTTTCCAGAATTTCATAGCTTCCTCCCTTTTATTTGGAAAGCAATTTTTCATAGGTTTGGAATATATTCAGGATTCCCATCTTGACGCCGATGGCGATGGCGTCCTCATCCACGTTGAATTTGTCGTTGTGGATGGATTCCACGATCCCCAACTCCTCGTTGCGCACGCCCAAGTGCCAGAAGGCCCCGGGAATCTCTTTCACATAGTAAGCGAAATCTTCCACGCCCATATTGGGCACTTTTTCCTCCAGCACATTTTCCGCGCCCAAAAGATGGATCGCGTTGGCTTTGACAATATCGACGCATTCGTCGTGATTGATCAGCGAGATGTAGTTGTCGTTCAAATACACTTCCCCTTTGGCGCCGAAACCGGCGGCGATGTCCTCCACAAGGGCGGTGATCCTCTTTTTGGCCGTTTCCTTGACCTCTTCGGTCAGAGAACGCATGGTCCCTTTGAGAAATACTTCCTGGGCGATAATGTTCTCCTTCGTACCGCCATTGACGGTCCCGAACGTCAGTACCAACGCGTCCCGGGCGTCGGTGGTCCGGCTCACAACGCTTTGCAGCGCCGTCACGACGCTTGCCGCCACCACAACGGCGTCCACGGCGAGACTGGGATAAGCCCCGTGACCGCTCTTGCCGGTGATCTTAAAATTGGCGTCCGTAGAAGAGGCGTACATGGCGCCGTATTCATAGCCCACCTGCCCCACTTCCTTGGCGACGTCCACATGGAGGCCGTAAATATAGCTGACGCCCTCGAGTGCCCCTTCTTTGATCAGCGGCAGCGCCCCGCCGGTTGTCTCCTCGGCGGGTTGGAACAATACCCGCACGTTGCAGGGCAGGTCTTCCCGGTGCTCCGAGAGGTTCTTCAAGACGGCAATCACGATGGTCGCGTGGACGTCATGACCGCAGGCGTGCATATTTCCTTTGTGTTTGCTGGGAAAGGGGCAGCCGGACGCCTCAAGGATCGGCAGCGCGTCGATGTCCGCCCGGAGGGCGATGGTTTTTGTCTTGTCCTTTCCTTCGATGTCGGCGATAATGGCCGAGCCTCCCACCGCTTTCCGGTAGACGACGCCGGGGATGGCGTCCAGATAAGAGGAGATGAGGGCGATTGTTTTCGGGAGCTCAAAATCCAGTTCCGGATATTGATGCAACTCATGCCGCACGCTCTTGGCCCATTCCGTATTTTTTTCCACCGTTTGAAACAGTTTTTCTTCCAATTTTTGATCCATTGCGCTCACTCCTCGTTTTGACTGTCGTTTTTTCATTTTCATTTGAAATGGTCCTACGAATCCTCATTTCCGGGGATTTTGGCCAGCAGCTGTTCCCTTTCGGCGGGGTCTCCGCCTCCCGTGAGGTCCAGGGCGATTTTCTGCGGGGACTGCACATCGGGCGTCTCCGCGGCGCCGGGTTCCGTTTCGGACGCCGCAATCTCCGCCGGAAGAGATTCGGCTTTCTTCTTTTCTTTCGTTTTCACCTTTTCTTTTGTTTTTTCTTTTTTCTCTCTGTCTTCTTTTTCTTCTTTTTCCTCTTTTTCTTTCTTCTCTTTTTTCTCCCGCTTCAAAAGACCGAGAAGCCCTTTTTTCTCCTTTTTCGGCTTTTCATCCTTGGCGATTCCCGCTTTATTGTAAACTTTTTCGGCCTCGTAGGTCAGGATGATCTCCGTGATCCTTCCTTCCTCGTCGATCACGGGGTTTGTGGCGATGACGCGGACTTTGTCGCCCACGAGCGCCAGCCATTCATTGGCGTTTTCCAACGGGCTTTTCCGCTGGAATACCCCCTTTTTATGGAAAGATATCAGCTGAAACATAATTTTCCCCCTGCTTGCTTTTATGGAAGTATTTTACCATATTTTCCCGGAATTTTCCACAAATTTATCAGCCCCCCGGGCTATGAAAAAGAGGGCGGAATCCGTCCTCTTTTATTCATATATTCAGATTGACCCGCTCAGCGCGCGAAAAGCGACGGGATCCACATGCTGATGGCCGGTATAAATGTCACCATGACCAGGGTCACGATCATGCAGATGTAGAAAGGAAGCGTCGCCTTGACGACTTTCTCGATGGAGAGCTTGCTGACGGCGGAGCCGATGAAGAGCACGGCCCCCACCGGCGGCGTCAGGAGTCCTATGCCGCAGTTCAAAACCATCATGATGCCGAACTGGATCGGGTCGATGCCGATGGATGTGGCGATGGGAAGCAGGATCGGCGTCGTGATCAGGATAATGGGCGCCATGTCCATGATGCAGCCCAGGACCAGCAGAATGATATTGAGCAGGATGGCGATCACAACGGGATTGCTGCTGAAGCCCGTAATGGCGCTGGCGGCCAGGGACGGCACCTTCAGAAGCGTCAGGCAGTAGCCGAAGACGCTGGATGTGGCAATCAGGATCAACACAATGGAAAGCGTGTTAATACACTCTTCCAGCACACGCCAAACCCCTTTCCAGGTCAGTTCCCGGTAAATGAAGATCGCAACGATCAGACTGTAAATAACGGCGATAGCGGCCGATTCCGTAGCGGTAAAGACGCCGCCTACGACGCCCACGACCACGATCAGGACCGCGGCCAGGGCCCAAAGGGACGAGGCCGTTTCCTTAAAGAGCCGCTTTACGCTGAAAGGCGCTCCCTTGGGATAATTCCGCCTTACGGAGATGATATAAGAGCCTACCATGAGGCTGACGGCAAGCACGGCCCCGGGCAAATAGCCCGCCAAAAACAGACTTCCGACGGAAACGCCTCCCGCCGTCGTCGCGTAGATAACCATATTGTGGCTCGGCGGCACCAAAAGCCCTTCGCAGGAGGACGTAATCGTCACCGCCGTGGAAAAATCGGCGTCATAGCCCTGATCCACCATCATGGGGATCATGATGGCGCCGATGGATGCCGTATCGGCCGAGGCCGAACCCGAGATCCCGCCGAAGAAGTAGGAGGCCACGATATTGACCATGGCGAGTCCGCCGCGCATCCAGCCGACGCAGGCGTCAGCCAGGGAAATCAACTTGTTGGAGATGCCTCCCGAACCCATCAGCATGCCCATGGTGATAAAGAAAGGCACGGCCATGAGGCTGAAGGAACTGATCCCCTTGACCATCTGCTGCCCTACGATCCGGAATTCCATCCCCTGCACCTGCAGGCAGAGAATCGCGGAAAGGGCCACGGCATAGGCAATGGGAAAACGCAGGACGATCATCAGGAAGAAACTTCCCAGAAGGAACCAGATCGGCAGCGTCTCCTTGCTGATAAATTTTTGGGGAATTGCCAGCACCGCTTCAAGGGAAACGGGCTTTACAAACGTCATGAAAAGACAGGCCGCGATAAACAGGACAAAAGCAATAATGCCGGATTTGGTCAGTTTTTTGAAGCGGTTGTAAAAAGACTCCAAAAGGAACACCAGCATGGCGATCCCCGCCAAGGGAATCGGGAAGTACATCCAGAACTTGGAAAGAGAGGGAATGCTGATGTATTTGCCGAACCGGCCGATGCTGACGGCATATTTCCATCCTACGGTCATCATGATCAAAGCCAGCACCGTCACCGCAAAATCCGATATGAGGTCCGAAGCCCGGAGCAATTTCTCCGGAATATAAATATCAAAAGCGTTCATGCGGATATGGGCCCGTCTCCGAATGGCCAGAGCTCCTGAAAGCACCGCAAGATACGACATGCAACTCAATACGACTTCCTCGCTCCAGGCGGGGTCGGGAATAAATGAAACGTAGCGGCCCGCGACGGCCATGCTCGTAATCAGAATATCCGCGATCAGGAGCAGCTTGCAGATAAAAAGCGTGATACTGTACAACGCGTCGAAAATTTTCGTGACCACGTCTTTTCTTTCCACGATTGTTTTCTCATTGTTTTCTGTTACAGATTTTTCTGTGCCAGGCGGCATTTACCCTCCTTGTCGGAAAAAATGACACAGCAGCCCTTTTCCTTCGCCACTGTGTCATTATTCTCCATGCTTTCAACGATCACAGAGTCATGCTATTGTGGGAAAAACTCTGTCGGTGATTATCCGCAATGTTTATTTTGCCAGGTCCAGAATCTTCTGGTACAATTCCTTGTTGTCCTTTGTGGATTCGGCGATGATGTCCTTGCAAGCTTCCTGCCAGGGTTTGATATCCGTTACTTCCACGACGTTGCAACCGATTTTCTTCAATTCTTCCAGAACAACGTTCTCGGCGTCTTCGGAAATCTGTCTGTTATAAGCGGAGGCCACTTTTCCGGCTTCCACCAGAATATCCTGCTGTTCTTTGCTCAGTTTATTCCAGGCTTCGTCGGTAATAACCACCTGGATCGCGCCCAGCGTATGGCCGTCTAATATCAGGTTTCCGGCAACTTCCTGGTAAGAATTGGCCTTGTAATTGGCGATGGGCTGTTCGGCGCCGTCTACCACGCCGGTCTGCAGGGCGTTATAGAGTTCGGCGAAGGCGATAACCGTGGGGCTCGCGCCGAGGCCTTTTACCATGCCGGTCATAATCGGGTCGTTGGATACCCGGAGTTTCATGCCTTTGAGATCGCCGACCGCTTTCACGGGTTTCTTTGTGAAGAAATGGCGGAAGCCTTCTTCTCCGTAAAACAGTCCTCTTACGTTTGTACCATTGGCCTTGGGCTCCATCAGGAACTCAGCGGCCAGCGGGGAATCCGCAAACTTCCAGAAATGCGCGCGGTTCGCGAATGTATAGGGAACCGACAACAGTTTCGATTTCGCTCCGCCGTAGCTTGTCAGCGCGAAAGCGGAAATCCGGCTCATGTCGATGGTGCCGCCGCCGCCCATCATCGTATCCAGTACGACTTCTTCCGATCCCAATACGGCGCTGGGCTGAATGTCGATGATCACTTCGCCTTTGGACAGGCTTTCCACCGTCTCCTTAAACTTCAAATCGGTCTTGCCGACAATGGTGTCCAGCGGATTTACTTCGGCGTAAACCAACTTGATGGGCGCCGCGCTCAGCATCGTCGTCAAAGTCAACATCCCTACCAATCCCAGAAAAATTCTGCCAATATTTCTCATAACTCCGTTCCTCCTTAGAATTTAGTATATCAATGTCATACACCCACAGGAATGTATGGTTCTTGAACATATTTGTTCCCATCGTATTGCAACAGAATTGAGTAAACCTTTACTTATGCACGGCGAAAGCGTTTGATTTCAGTACAGAATGTTTTAATTTGATTTCGAGTTCCGGATTTTCATACGCTTTATGTTTGTATACAATGTATTCGGATCAATCTACAATAAAGTTTACCACATAAACATCCCACTGTCAAGTGTCTGCAACTTTTTTCTTTTCCGCTTCTTTTCCCCTTTTGTCCGTAGCGGGGGATCTGCCCCAAAGCGCTCAATTGTCCGCCAGTTTGGAGAAGGTCTGCGTCGTAAAGGCCCTGCGGATCTCGTCCTGGATGTCGAAAAGAAATTCGTTGACGGAATTTCCGCGAATTTGGCTCTTTTTCCGTATCCCTTTCAGGGCGGGCGTCAGAAAGAGCTCTCCCTGCATGGTCTCCACGACGTCTTTCACGCTGATCCTGGCGGGATCCCGCCTCAGTTTGTAGCCTCCCTTGATTCCCCGGTAGGATTCCACAATCCTGCCGCCGCAGAGTTTCCGCAGAATTTTCAAGGCAAATTTCAGAGAAATATTCTCCGAATCGCTGATTTCCCTGGCGTTGGCGGAACGGTCCCGGTCGATCCGGGTCAAATACACTACGATTTTTACCGCATATTCACTTTCCTGGGTCAATCTCATTTTTTCCTCCTGATAGATGTAACGAATTCCCGGTGACAAAAATCAAACTTTTTTTATACAGTATACCTTATAAACCGAAAAAAATCAAATCTCTTTTTATCATAAAAAAAGGATTCTTTTTCATGCATCCATCGCGATATAAAGCTATTTTGGGTAATTAAAAAAACAGATACCGCGGCGTTCACAGTATCTGATATTCTTTTATTTTATTTTCCAGCGCGATCCCGTCGGGCGGTTCCACGCGCACAATCTCATCCCGGACCGTCTCCGCTCCTTTTTGCCGGAGAAGCCTTACCTCCACGGGCGCGGTTCCTTTTACCTTGCAGTAGCGGGAAAAAAGACCGAGGGCAAAGCGCTCCTCTTCCGGCGTCAGTTGGCCCACCATCATGATCCGGGGTCCGGGGGTCTTTAGGGGGATGATCTGCAAGTTCCCCTTGGGTTCGTAGGTCCCGAGGATCTGGTTCGTGGGGTCGTCCCGGCCCACAAAGAGGTATTTTCCGGCGTCCAGCCTGTAAAAGCGCGTCTTTTTCAATAGGGGAAACAAGTCCTCGTACTGTTTTTCGAGGAAGCCGTCCCGCTGCAAGACCCGCAGGCGGTTGGAATAGGAGGGGTCCGTCAAAAGGCAGCCGCCTCCCGGCGTCGGGTATTCTTTTATTCCGTATTTTTCGATCAATTCCATCTGTCGCAGCCGGTTCCTGCCGTGGATATCCAGCAGGCAATTTCCGTCGATCCAGCCTTCCAGTACCGGACGGGTCGGCGGCAGGAGCTTTCCGCACAGGGGACGCACGATCAGGTCTCCCATTCCCGAAAGTTTTTCGACCTTGGCCAGTGCCCGTATGTTCTGCGACATGGGCCGCTGACCCAGAACTTCGCCGGAAATCACAAATTTCGCGCCGAACTTGGGGAACAGTTCCCCCGCGGTCCGGAACATCAGCGAATGGCAGTCGATGCAGGGGTTCATATTCTTACCGTAACCGTAGACGGGGTTTTTCAGCATTTCCAAATGTCTGTCCCGAAACTCCACAAATTCCAACGGCGCTCCGAGCCGTTCCGCCATTTTGACTATTTTTTCCGTATGTCCGAAAAAATGCGAGACAAAATTGAGGGCGATCACACGGACGCCCTGCTCTTGCATGATTTTTATGGCGAGGGAACTGTCGAGTCCCCCCGAAAACAGCGCCAGGGCTGTGATTTGTTCGCTCATGGTTCTCCTTCGTTTCTAAAGAGTGATGTCCTCGTCTTCGTCAAAATCCAGGATTTCGTTGACCTCTTCGACTTCGGATTCCACCCGGATTCCCGTGGGGACCACAAGGTAGGCTGATTTGTTGATCTTCAGAAAGCGGGCGTTTTTAATGCTCATGGCGCCCGACACAAAATCCATCAGATCCTGAGCCGTATCCCGATCAAGGTTTTCGATGTTGATCGTCACATATTTGTTTTCTTTGATGTCCAGAGCGATCTTTTTCGCGTCGGCGAAAGACGTGGGTTTTCGGATCACCGGATGGTACAGGGGCGCCTGCTGCGCCGGAGGCGGGCTTACCGGAGGGATCTGTGTTGTCGCAGGATCATCCTCAAGGGATGTCCCATCTGAAAAAGAGCTCGGGTCCTGGTCCACAAACCTCTCGTCATTTCCCAATCCGCCCGGAGTCCGCGGGTCTTGTCTGGGCGTCCCCGTCATGTCATGCAATTTATCAAATATTCCCATGTTACCTCCTCAAAGAAATAGTTTGCTTCCGATCCGAAGAAGCGTCGCCCCTTCGGAGAGGGCAATTTTGTAATCGTTGGTCATGCCCATGGACAATTCCGTCAACTGTCCGTGGAACACGCTTTTGTTCAATTCCGCCGTCAACTTTCGCAGACCTCCGAAACAGTTCCGGATTTCCGTTTCGTTTTCCGTCAGCGGCGCCATTGTCATCAACCCTATTATATGAATATTTTGGAGTTTTGTCAAACGTTCCAACTCATTTTCCAGATTTTTTATCGAATATCCCTCTTTGCTCTCTTCGCCCGAGACGTTGACTTCGAGCAAAACATCTACCTTACGGCCCTTTGCGCCCGCCTGCCGGTCGATCTCCGCCGCGAGGCCCAGAGAATTGACCGAGTGGATCAATTGCACATCCTCTATAATATACTTGACCTTGTTTTTTTGCAGGTTTCCGATAAAATGCCAGGAAACGCCGCCGATTTTCTTTTCGTCAAACCAGGCCTTCTTGTCCCGGAAGGATTGGGCCCGGTTTTCCCCGAAAATCCGGATTCCGTCCTCCACGGCTTCCGCCATGATCTCGGGCCCCACATATTTGCTGACGGCCACGAGCCGAACCTTCTGGGGGCAGGGGGAATAGCGCCCGATATCTTTCTCTATTTCCCGAATCACATCTTTTCTCATAAAAACTCCTCCGTCACGTCGCTGGCAAGAAGAAGGCCCTTCTTTGTCAGCGTATAACGTCCTTCATTTTCCGAAAGAAAGCCTCTCACAACCAAGCTCCGGCAACGCTCTTCAAAAGCTGGGATCCGGGGCTCATAGCCCCCCCGTAACAGACGCAAGCCCAGAAAGGCCCGGTATTTTTCGATTTCCACGGGATCGGTCAGCGACAATGTATCCCTTTCTTCCCAAGGCTTTTCGTTCCTTGCGACCCGTTCCCGCCAGAGATACAAGTCTTCGATATTCTTGTAGCGGATATCCCCGACGTAACCCGCCGCTCCGGGGCCGAGGCCTATATAGCGCTCATTGTGCCAGTATTTGATATTGTGGCGGGATATTTTCCTG
>JAISST010000030.1 GCA_031272945.1 Fusobacteriaceae bacterium | reverse complement strand
TCAGGCTTAACGCGTTGGCGGTTCCCTTCCCCGCCTGATCGAAGGCCGTTCCGTGATCGACCGATACGCGAATGATGGGTAGCCCCAACGTGATATTGACCCCCTGCACCGCTTCCCACAGCGCTTTTTCCTTGTTGTAGACAAACCCGACCAGTTTCAACGGGATGTGCCCCTGATCGTGGTACATGGCGACCACGATGTCGTACCATCCGCCTCTGGCTTTGGAAAATACTGAATCAGGCGGGATCGGACCTTCGGCGTTGATCCCTTCCGCCTTTGCGAGGGCAATGGCGGGGATGATCTCCGTCAGTTCTTCCGTTCCGAACAATCCGTTTTCCCCACTGTGGGGGTTGAGGCCGGCGACGCCGATCTTTGGCGTCTGGATTCCGAGATCCCGGCAGGCGGTGTCCGCCAGTCGAATGACTTCAAGAACGCGGTCTTTTTTGACCCTTTCGCAGGCTTCCCGCAAAGATACGTGGGTGCTGACGTGTATGACCCGCAGATTTTCACAGGCAAGCATCATCGCGTATTTTTTTGTTCCGGTGAGCTCGGCGTAAATTTCCGTGTGCCCCGCGTAATGGTGACCCGCCAGATTCATAGCTACTTTGTTCAGCGCGTTTGTTACGGTGGCGTCCACTTCCCCCGACAGGGCAAGTTCGATTGCGCGTTTTACATATTGGAATGCGGCGTCTCCCGCTATCGGAGACACTTTTCCGGGAAGGAGTTTCTCCCCGTCCACCAGGTGTAAATCCAGAATATCTACGGTTCCGTATTGGAAAAGCGCTTCCGAAACCCGCGCGATCGGATGAATGATTAACGGGCTCTCCCGCAGAATTTCTCCGGTTTTTTCCAAAACGGAGGCGTCTCCGATCAAAAGCGGCCGACACCGTTCATACAGGCTTTTTTCCCCGAAAACTTTCAGGGATATTTCCGGCCCTATGCTTGCCGGATCCCCCATCGTAATTCCGACGATTGGCTGATACATGCTTCCTCCCCGGCCCCTCTTTTTAAAGAAGGACTTTTCGATAAATGCGTTCGATATCCAAGCGCGTCACGGGTTTCAAGTTATTGTCCAAAAGTCTCTTGACTTTACTTCCCGCGTCCACCAGAAAATCGAGATCACTTAATTTTACACCATATTGCGCCAGATTGACAGGAATTTCTGTTATTTTTACGATGTCCGCTATTTCCCGGATGATCACATCCGCCTTCTCTGAGGGCGGGCATTTTGCCAGATCCGGCCGGATCGCGTCGCACATACGCGCGAGGGGCTCAAGGCAAGCATCTTTATTGAATTCCATTACATGGGCAAACAGGATCGCGTTGGAAACGCCGTGGGGAATATGAAATTTTCCGCCCAGCGGATATGACAAGGCATGAACGGCTGTCGTTCCCGATGCGGTAATGGCCACTCCTCCATAGAAAGCGCCCAGAAGCATGTTTTCCTTTGCTCTTTTATCTTCCGGATTTTGGTATGCGGCCCGCAGATTTTCAAAGATGAGTTTTCCGCCGGCCAGGGCATAGAGGTCGCTGAAGGGATTTGCCTTTTTCGAAGTCAGGCACTCGACGCAATGGGCCAAGGCATCGACTCCGGTTGCGGCGACAATTGACTTCGGTAGTTTTGCGATCATTTCCGGGTCAAGGATCACGTAATCGGGGATCATTTCCTGATTGACGATCCCGACTTTGATCCCCTGCTCCGGAATCCCCACGATGGCGTTGCATGTCGCTTCCGATCCCGTTCCGCATGTGGTCGGGATCATGATCGCCTTTCGCTTTTTGACGGCGATTTCCGGGGTTTCCAGCAGGTCCTTTACGGTATACGGGGCATTTTTCAATACTGACGCCAATTTGGCTACGTCCATAACGCTTCCGCCGCCAACGGCAAGGATAATGTCCCCTTCGGTCGCGTCAACGTTCTTGATCACGGTCTCAACATCCAAATATGAGGGCTCGGGCGCAGGATTTTCCAATACGGCGTATGCGCAGCCGGCGCGTTCAACCGCGGCGAGGACAGTCTCCAGGAGTCCGGCGTTCCGGATCCCCTCATCCGTTATGACAATCACGCTCTTTACGCCTTCTTTTTGCAGAATGTCGGCCGTCTTTGCGAGAGACCCTGCCCCTCCGAACAGGTTTCCCGGAATTTTCAACTGATAATTTTTCATGATGGCGCCCCCTGAGACTATTTTGTATATTGTCGACAATATACGCTTTGTTTTGTTATACTTCTTTTTGACAAAAATGTCAAGAAAAATATTTTATTTTTTGTTTATGAACATTTTGTTCGTTAAATAATCACTTTCCTAAATAAAAAACTTCTCCCTAACAGGAGAAGTTTTCAACATTTTTTCATTTTTATCCTTGTTTTTTGTTTTGCAGAAAGAAAATCAAATTCTCCCCGGAATTATGGATGTGTTTTTTCATTTCCGCTTCCGCTCCGGCTTTGTCCTTGTTCTGAATCTCCCGGATAATCCCGTCATGGACGCCATATTCGAGATCCAGGCGGGAGTTGATCAGCAGATTGTATTTGGACATCAACATGTACAGCCTCGTTTGAAGGAGTAAATTCTGCAGCAATTTTTCCAGCTTGAGGTGGCCGGAATTGGTGGAAATCAACGTGTGAAATTCCACGTCACAGCGGATAAAATTGTCGATATCATTCTGTTCCAGATACTTCGTCATTTTCTTCGACAGATTTTCCAGATGCTTGATGTCCCTGGCGGAAAGCCGATCCACGGCCAGATTGACCGCCATACCCTCGAGGCAGGCTCGCAGGGAATACGCTTCCCGGATGCTCTGTACATCCAGCGCCGCCACCGTAACCCCTTTCCGGGGCGTATATTCGATGATCCCCTGGGTCGCCAATTCCCTCAGCGCTTCCCGGACCGGCGCCCGGCTGATTTTCATCTGCTCCGCGATATTCTGTTCGATAATTTTTTCGCCGGGCCGCAACTGTCCCAAGGCAATGGCTGTAATGATGGAATTGGTCACTTCCGTATGCAGCGACCCGTTGACGATCGGTTCAAATGCTGTCATGTTATCACCTTCGTTTCCGTTATTTTTCTCTCATCACAATCCTACCTTTTTTTTCGGAGAATTTCAAGCAAAATTTTTCCATTTCCACTTTTATAGGCGTCTTTCTTTTCTTCACAGGAAATCAAGAAAAAAGACATAAAATTGAAAAAATTGACTTTATTTTTTCCCATTCCTGTGCTATAATATGGTATCTATATTTTATTCAGGGGAAGAGATTTTTGTTATGGAAAGTACGCTTGAGAATCTGAACGGAATGTTGCTGTCCGGGAATCCGGATGATTCGTACGGGAAAGCATCCGATCCTCTCGAGGGACCGGTCACGAAAGTACGGAAAGCACACTATATGCTCAAATTCTTTTTGATTGTGACGGCGCTGAGTTGCGCCGGATTTTCAGCTTGGGCCTACCGGGAATACAAGGCAGCCCTGGCGGAAGGGACGTTTTTTTACGGAATGCGCATCAACGGGGCCGACAGCGCGGGCTTGACCCCGGCGCAGGTAAACGATCGCCTGAGGGAAGAACACGGACGTTATGAGTTCGCCATGACATTCCGGGACGGAACGCGACTTTCAATGGACGGAAAGGAATTCGGATACGCCTATCTGACCGGAAACGTCGTGGAAAACCTGCAAAAAAGCCAGACATTCCGGACATTTTTGTTGGGTTACTGGGAAAAACTGCTGGCCGAGCGCGGTTTCCTGAGAAAAATGGATCCCGCCAATTTTCCCGCCGCGAAGATTTTGCGAAAAAGTCAATGGGTGGAAAAATATCGGAACTGGGCCGCAAGCCTGCATGAAAAGTACGCCGGGCTTAAAAAAAAGGAACAGGATTTTACGGTAGGCGGCGTGACGCAATTTGACAGGGAAATCCTGCGGGAAAAGCTTTTCAGGATCACGGACGACATGGAGAAGCGCGCCGTGGCGCCCCAAGACGCCTATCTGGATTATATCGACGGGGAATTTGCCATTGTGCCCGAGACCGCCGGGAACAAGCTGAAAGCCGAAGCCTTTGTTTCCCGAGTCATGGAAGCGGTGGAACGGGGGGAGACCGAAGTCGCGGCGGATGTGCCGGAGCTGTATTTTGAGGCTTCCCTGAAAAAAGACAACAACCAATTGGTTCAAGAGCGGGATACGCTGAACAATCTGGCAAAAGTCAATATTGTTTATGAGCTTCCCGATTCCCGGATTCAGGTTTTGGACGGCAGGACCGTCAGGAACTGGCTGAGCGTGGATAATGACGGCAACCGATATGTGGCGGAAAACGAAATCCGAGATTATATTGAAGAATATGTGGACGGGCTAGCCAACGAGCTGAACAATGTCGGCGCCGACAGGTCCTTTGTTTCCACGCTGCAAGGGGAAATCAAAGTCAGCGGGGGGACCTACGGCAGACAGTTGAACAAAACGGCTGAAATCAAGCAATTGACGGAAGAAATTTTAAATAAAAAAACCGTGAAAAGAGAACCGGTCTATCTGGTCAAAGAAGTAGCCGATGAAAATAACGGAATCGGGAATACCTATATCGAGATCGACCTGACGCACCAGAAACTCTGGTATTATATCAATGGCGAACTTTTCCTCGATACGCCCCTTGTGAGCGGGACAGCCAACGTAAAAAGCAGGAGGACGCCCGGCGGGATTTACACCATGTACTACAAGGAACGGAACAGGGTGTTGCGCGGACAGAGACGTCCCGACGGGACCTATGAATATGAATCGCCGGTTACGTACTGGATGCCTTTCAACGGCGGGATCGGTCTGCACGACGCTTCCTGGCGCGGGCGCTTCGGCGGGAGCATCTATCTGACCAGCGGTTCCCACGGCTGTATCAATTTGCCCCGGGCTAAGGCGGAAGCCATTTTCAATGTCATTGATAAAAACGTTCCGATCGTGGTATTCTATTAAGAAAAAGCAAACAAAAAGCCCGTTGCCGGCATGCAACGGGCTTTTATTCAATTCTCATTCTCCCAACGCCGCTACTTCGGCGGGAATTTCACCGTCTACAAGCAATTCGTTGTATTTTGCAATCACGGCTTCCGTGATCCCTTTACGCAGTTCGGGCGTGATCGGATGGGCAATGTCTTTATACTCGCCGTCGGGCATTTTCCTGGACGGCATCGCCACGAACATCCCTTTCTGGCCGTCGATAATCTTCAACCCATGGATTACAAAACACTCTTCAAATGTTACATCGGCATAAGCCTTCAATTTCAGCTCATTCTCATTTTTGACTGCTCTCAGTCTTACGTCTGTAATTCTCATCACACGCACACCTTCCCTTATTAATTAGTATAAAATCTTTATAAAAAACTGCAAAGAAAGACTTCGCAATTCATTAACATGTTCCTGAGACGTTGCAACTGTTCTTCCGTCGTGTTTTCTGAGACTAGAGCGAAGTAAGCGCTTCCGCTTCCTGACATAAAAAACCGGTAATCCTTCCATTCTTCCAAAGTTTTTTTTAGCGTCGCAATTTTGCTGTCTGTTATCAGTAATGCCTGTTCCAGATGATTTTCGACGGAATGGATCACTTTTTCCGCCGAATTTTCCCGAAGTCCCTCAATGACCGAAGCGATGTCGGCGTCGCGCCTGAAGGCGAGGGCGGTCAAATTTTTGTAGGCCGTCTTGGTGGAGACCCCAAAATCAGGTTTTACAATGATAATTTTGCACGATAAGTTATTTTCAACAGGAGTCAATACCTCGCCGATCCCGCCTGCTCTTGCGCAGGTGTTTTCGATAAAAAAGGGGATGTCGGCGCCGATTTTCAATCCGATTTCCGATAACGTTTCTTTCGGAAAAAAATCTTGATGATACTTGTTTAGTGTTTTTAAGAATGCGGCCCCGTCGGAACTGCCGCCACCCAAACCAGCCTCATGAGGGATTTTTTTCTCCAGAAAAACAGTAATATCCCTTGGTTCCAAGGCGCTCTTTCTATAGAAGGCCTCGTAAATCTTGTATAAAATATTTCTGTGGTCGGTAGGAATGTCATGTATATTTGTATTGATTTTTAATGTACCACTTTTGTCGGAAATACTGATTTCAAGACGATCGCACAAATTGATGGGGGCCATAATCATGTCAAGAATGTGATACCCGTTATCAAGTTGTCCGATTACATTCAATCCAATGTTGATTTTCGCGTTTGCCTGTACAATTTCTTTTAACAAAAAACACACATCTCCGGCAAGATGAAAATATAAAACGATCTAATATATTTTACCACTAAAAAGAGACTTTTACAAATCTTTTTTTGAAAAATCCCCGTTTTTTTTATTTTTCATACCCGAAAGGATGATTCCTGTGCCAGTTCCAAGCGGAAACAATAATTTTCTCCAATTGTGGAAAACGGGGCGACCAATGCAGAGTCCGGATGGCTTTTTCGGCGCTGGACACCAATTTTGCGGGATCTCCGGCCCTTCTTGGACAGATTTCCGTGGGGATCGGATGACCGGTCACATCTCTCGCAACTTGTATGACATCTTTTACAGAAAACCCTTCGCCGTTTCCGAGATTGAAAATTCCTCCCGCCTGGCCGGCGTATAGCTGTCGGAGGGCTAAAATATGGGCATCCGCCAGATCCATCACGTGAATATAGTCCCGGATACACGTGCCGTCCGGCGTAGAATAATCGTTTCCATAAATACTGATTTTAGATCTTTTTCCGAGAGCTGTCTGTAAAATAATTGGAATCAGGTGAGTTTCCGGGTTGTGATCTTCGCCGATTTCCCCAGAAGGATGAGCACCGGCTACGTTAAAATATCTTAAAACAGTATATTTTATCCCGTGGGCGATCTCACACCATTTTAACATTTTTTCTACGGATAACTTACTTTCTCCGTAGGGGTTTGTTGGCAGCGTCCTGTCATTTTCCAAAATCGGGATATTTTCCGGTTCGCCATATGTCGCCGCCGTGGACGAAAAGACAATTTTGTGAACTTTATGATCTCTCATGTGTTTCAAAAGGCACAAGGTTCCGTAAAAATTGTTTTCAAAATATTTCAAGGGGTCCAGGACGCTTTCCCCCACTAGAGAAAAAGCGGCAAAGTCGATCACGCCGTCAATTTTGTTTTCAGAGAACAAAGTCTCCATAAAACCGGCGTCCCGCAAATCTCCCCGGTACAATTTTGCCCGCGGGTGGACGGCCTCTATGTGCCCGGTCACAAGGTTATCCGCGACGAGAACCTCCTCCCCCGCTTCCACCAGAGTCCTTACGACGTGGCTGCCTATATAACCGGCGCCTCCGCAAACCAATACAGCCATATTTCCTCCTGTTTTATCCGAGATTTTTATTGACGAAAGCGATAAAGTTTTGAAAACCCTCCTGCCCCTTTTTATCCCGCTTGAACACGCCCGCGAAACTCAGGACTTTCAGGATGGTCTTTCCCGTTTCCTCCCTCAAGAGTTCCTGTATATTCTTTCGTTCCGGTTTTCCGCGGGAGCGGATAATGGCTTCCACCCAATCGAGATGTTTTACGACGGCGGCGTTGTCCCGGATTTTCTCCCGCCATTGCCGGGAGACCAGGCAGTCTTCCAGGATGGAGAGTTCTTCCTTCAAGCGGCCCGGTAGCACCGCCAGCCCCATTACCTCAATCAAGCCGATGTTTTCTTTCTTGATGTGGTGCACTTCCGGATGGGGATGGAAGATACCCAGGGGATATTCGGCAGTGGTTCTGTTGTTCCGGAGCACGAGGTCCAGCTCGAAATCCTTCCCTGTCTTTCTCGCGATGGGCGTGATGGTATTATGGGGGATATCTCCGCTGCGGGCCAGAATACCCAGACTCTCGTCGCTGTAGCCGCGCCAGGCGGAAAGGATCCGGTCCGCCAGGGTGACCAGGAGCTTTCGTTCGGGGCTTCTGAGACGGATGACAGACATCGGCCATTTGACAATTCCCGCCCGGATATCCTCAAAACCTCGGAATATAAGAGGTTTTTCCACGGGCGCCAGGGCCATGGGAAATGTGTGATTGCCACCCTGATAGTGATCATGGGTGAGGATGGAGCCGCCCACGATGGGAAGGTCGGCGTTTGAACCCAGAAAATAGTGGGGATAGGTTTCCACAAATTTTGTAATGCGGTCAAAGGCCGCATAGTCTATTTTCATGGGCCGGTGTTCGGCGGAAAATATGATGGCGTGCTCGTTGTAGTAGATGTAAGGGGAGTATTGCAGATACCATTTTTCCTTGGGATCGTCGTCGATGGAAAGCGGGACGACCCGGTGGTTTTGCCGCGCCGGATGGGTAATGCCTCCTTCAAACCCTACGTTTTCATAGCAGAGCAGGCATTTCGGATAGGATTTTCGGGGAGCGTTCCGCTCCCGTTCGATGTCCCGGGGATCTTTTTCCGGCTTGGACAGGTTGACGGTGATTTCCAGGTCGCCGTATTCCGTCGGAGTCAGCCAGTACAGATTTTTTTGGATGCGCTCGGTCCGGATATAGTTTGTCTTCCGGGAAAAGCCGTAGAACCACTCCGTCGCGGCCTTGACGCTTTTTTTTCTCAAGAGTTCCCGGTATTTTCCGGTCACCGTCGCCGGAAAAGGAGTCAGGATACCCATGATTTCCGTATCGAAAATATCCCGCACAAGACCCGAGTCTTCGATCAGCTTTTTTTGGACCGCCAGATCACACAGGGCGTCAAGGATTCCCTGGGGATATTCCGGGATTTCCCCGGGGTCCCCGGGGATTTCGGGCCAGTCTTCCAAGCGGAACAGCGCCATGAGGCGGTTGCGCACAAAGATGACGTCCTCCTCCTCAATGAGCTTGCTTTGGAGACCGTAGGCGATCAATCGTTGCAAATGCCGGTATATTTCCATCAATAATCACCCGTCTTTCCGGCGCCGTCGCCGATTCCGGCCACATAGAAATCGGGCTTGAGCTTGGTTTTTCGCCGGTATTCTTCACCGACCCGGCGGATGAAATTTTCCGTTTCCTTACGCTGTACAAGGCTGACGGTGCAGCCTCCGAAACCGCCGCCTGTCATTCTGGAACCGATGACGCCCGGCGAGTTCCAGGCGGCCTCCACCATGATGTCCAGCTCCGGGCAGGAGACTTCGTAGTCGTCCCGAAGGGAGACATGGGAAGCGTTCATCAGCTGTCCGAATCCGGGAATGTCTCCGTTTTTCAAAAGCTGTACGGCCCGGATGGTTCGCAAATTTTCCGACACGGCGTGAGTGGCCCGCTTCAACAGCACAGGATCTCGGAGAAAGCCCTTGACCTCTTCGAAGGTTTTTTCGTCCAGCTCTCCGAGATAGCGGATGTGGACGCCGTTGTCATTCAGTACGCGGACCGCCGCTTCACAGGATTCTCTGCGCTCATTGTATTTGGAGTCCACAAGGCCCCGCTTTTTATTGGTATTTCCGATGATGATATCCATATCCTCCAGCACAAGGGGGGCGTATTCATAGTGAAGCGTATTGCAGTCCAGAAAAATCGCGGCGCCTTTCTTTCCCATCCCGATGGCGAACTGGTCCAGAATGCCGCATTGCATGCCCACATAGCTGTTTTCCGCCATCTGAGACATTTTTACCATTTGGATCATATCCACGGGGAAACGGAACAGATCTTTGAGGATGACGGACATCAAAAGCTCCACGGAGGCGGAAGAGGAAAGCCCGGCCCCGTTGGGAATCGTGCCGTACATCAGCATGTCAAAGCCGCTGTCGCAGCGGTAGCCGTGATCGGCGAAGACCTTTACAACGCCTTTTTCATAGGCGACCCATCCGTCGTTCTCTCTTTTTTCGACGTGATCCACGGGGAATTCCTTCCAGGGAAAATTTTTGATATTCCGGGAAAAGATCCTGCAGAGCATATCGTTCCGCTTGCGTGCGATTCCCCAGGTGCCGAAATCCAGCGCGCAGGGAAACACATGGCCGCCGTTGTAATCGGTGTGCTCGCCGATCAGATTGACCCTGCCCGGAGAGAAAAACGCGCTTTTTACACCGCCCGCGCCGAATTGCTTGTCAAATTCCCTCAATAGTTTTTTGATCATACAAAACCCCCGTATGAAATTATTGCGTTACCGTATTGTATCAATTATAATACAAAATTCCCGAATGGACAACTAAATTTTATAATATTCGATTTTGACAAAATATGGTATCATACGACTTTAACAGTTCTTCCCATAAAATAACCCCTGCAAGTATCAGATTTGCAGGGGTTAGGCACAATGGGCAGCAGGATAAAAACCCGGGGGGATAAAATCAATTTAAGGAAATAAGGATCCGGCGCTTTGTTCGACGATAAAGCGGTGGACTTTTTCGACGGCGGGGCAGGCCTTTTCTTCCGGCAGCCAGGCCACATAGATGGTCCGGATGACTTCCGGATTGATGAGTCGCAAGACTTTCAGA
>JAISST010000021.1 GCA_031272945.1 Fusobacteriaceae bacterium | reverse complement strand
GGTCTGGATTCCAGCCCCTACAAGGCCCTGCGGGAAAAATATTTCCCCAAAGGCGCGGGCTCCATATTTACCTTTGAACTCAAAGGCGGAAGAGAAGCAGGCGTGAAATTTATCGAATCGTTGAAACTGTTTTCGCTTCTGGCCAATGTGGGCGACGCCAAATCTCTCGTAATCCACCCGGCCTCGACGACCCACAGCCAGCTTTCGGAAAAGGATCTTCTCGATCAGGGGATCGAACCCGGCACGATCCGGCTTTCGGTAGGCATCGAGCATATCGACGACATTTTGGCCGACCTTGAACAGGCCCTGGCGCAAGCGTAAAAAAGCCGGTTATTGCAAGGAAGGCCGTGAGGAAAGAAGTTTCAAGCTCTCGGCAATCACCCCGGAACCCCGGGCGATTCATGATACAGACCCCCAAAGTAATATCAGAACGTTCCCCGTCCGAGACGGAACAGGCGCGGCTTTCCTTGCGGCTTTTCTATATAAATTTTTCGCGATTGCTATATCGCATGCATCCAAAAGGAGGAAGAACAAATGAAAAAAATCCTGTTGTTACTGGCGCTGACACTGTCCCTGGCAACCTTCGCGGGGAAACTGAAAGTCGGCGCGTCTCCGGTTCCCCACGCGGAACTGCTGAATCTCGTGAAAGACGACCTCAAAGCCCAGGGCGTTGACCTTGAAGTCATTGAGATCAACGACTATGTAACGCCCAATCTGCTTTTGGCCGACGGGTCTCTGGACCTCAATTATTTCCAGTCCCAGCCCTATCTCGACAAATTTGCGGAAGAGAGAAAGCTCAATCTCGTAGGCTTCGGAAAAATCCATGTGGAGCCTTTGGGATTCTATTCCAAAAAGTTCAAGAAAGTCGAGGACATCCCCGAAGGGGCGACGATTACGATTCCCAATGACCCCACGAACGAAGGACGGGCGCTGATTCTTTTCCACAGCAAGGGCTTGATCAAGCTGAAAGATCCGACGAACCTCTACGCCACGGAATTTGACATCGTGGAAAACCCGAAGAAATTCGTGTTTAAAACCCTTGAGGCGGCGCAATTGCCGCGAGCTCTCGACGACGCCGACGCGACAATCATCAACGGCAACTACGCGATCCCCGCGGGGCTGAAACCCGACAGAGACGCGCTGTTTCTGGAAGATAAAGATTCGCCCTACGCTAATCTCCTGACTTCCCGTCCCGGCGACGAAAACAAGGAAGACGTTCTGAAGCTTGTGAAAGCGCTTCAGAGTGAAAAAGTGCGGAAGTATATCCTCGATAACTATAACGGCGGCGTGGTTCCGGCGTTTTGAGGAGATATGAATAAAAAAACTTTCCTTTGACACGGTCGAAATAAGCGGTTGTGCTAAAATACCAGAAAGCGTTTCAAGCAAAATAAATAGAGACAACCAACCGATGAAAACAGATCCCGCCCGTTCAAAGGAGGAAAATGAGAAAACAAATGGAAGAAAAACGAACAAATCAGCGTTTGCGGAGACAGCGCCGAGATCGAAGATTCGCGCGTTTACTGAAAATTTTTATGCTTTTCATCCTATTTCATCCGCGGATGTGGGGAAAAACCTTCACCCCCTACGCTGACGGACTTTCCTACGACGACAGAGAAAACTGGACCCTGTTTGAGGAATCTCCCGAAAAACCCTATGATGTTTTTATCATACCGCCCACCGTGATCTTTGACGCTGCGGAACCCCGATATATTGACATAAAAGACGAGCGTTACCTCAAAGGCGTCGCCGAATTCCAAAGCGTCGCCGTGGATCCCGTATTCAGGGATACGCCCTACAATCTCTATATGCCAAAATACCGGCAGCTCAATCCGGGAACGCTGACGAGCGGGGACAAACTCCGGAAATTTTGGCAGGACGTGCAGAATACCGGGTTGCTTCCGATCCGGGATATATTGAACGCTTTCGATTACTATATGAAGCATATCAACAACGGAAGGCCTTTCGTCCTGTTCTCTCATTCCCAGGGCTCTGTGACCAACGCGGCCGTTCTGACGCTCTACATTCCGCATTATATGACGAAAGCGCAACAAGACCTCCTGATCGCGTCCTATCTGGTCGGAATCGGACTGACCGATCTGATTCTGCAAAATACCATTTATCCTCCTTCGACCTTGCCGACGGATACCGGTACGATCCTTTCCTGGAATACGGCGACAAAATCCGAGGTTGCCGGGAAATATCGGATCACTTGGGGAGACAGGACGACCCGGGCCGTAAATCCCCTTACCTTTACAACCGACAGGGCCCATGTGAAAGCGGGACAAAACCCCGGGTCCTACCTCCGTTATTTCGGTTCTGATAAACTGCAGGAAAAAGCGCATTTGACGGGTGCGAAAATCGTAAAGAGTCCGCGTTCCAACGGGGATATCGTTCTCGTCGATATCCGGGAGACGGATTTTCTGACGAAGGAGCAGATTGCCTCGGAAGACGCCTTTGATCTCGGGTATACCCACCATTGGGACATCTCCTTATTCGCGGAAAGCGTAAGGGAGAATCTCATCAAGCGCGCGGGGGCTTTCAAGTAAGATCCGAAAATTTGCGTAAATCTTTGGGCGGGTCGCGGCCGCAGGCCTGCGACCGGCCCATTTTCTTTGTGCGCGCCGCAACGGTCAGCCTTCATCTTTCCCGAAATCGGACACAATGTGAAAATTTTCGCAAAAACAAAAAAATAACTTGACATATCCACGCGAATGTAGTAAATTTTAGGCTAACAATCATAGAATTTCAGTCCGGCAATACCTAACCCCAAGCTACATCAATTTTATGTCACAAATAAAAGGAGATTGCACGCATGAAGAAAGTAAAAAGAGTTCTGCTCGTCCTGGCGGCTCTGTCCTTGTCTTTGTCCCTTTCCGCGGCAAAAGACAACGTACTGCATATCGCCAAAGACACCGACATCCGTTCGCTGGATCCCAATATCGCCACCGACGGTTTGTCCTTTGAAGTCATGGAAACATTTCTCGACAGTCTCGTGGATTATGACGCCAACGGCAGCATCATCCCCCGTCTGGCCACAAGCTGGGAACCGTCTCCCGACGGTCTCGTCTGGACTTTCCACTTGAGGAAAGACGCCAAATGGTCCAACGGAGATCCTGTGACGGCCAACGATTTTGTATTCGCCTGGCGCCGCCTGGCTTCGCCGGAGTTGGCTTCCGACTATAACTTTATGGTCACCACAGCCGACATCGTCAATGCCCAGGACGTCATCGACGGAAAGAAACCCCTGGACGCGTTGGGCGTCAAAGCGGCCGATGATTACACGCTGGTCGTAACTCTTGCGAATCCGGTGCCCTATTTCATCCAGCTCATGACCTTTGCGGTATTCAATCCCCTCAACGAGAAATTCGTTACGGCAAAAGGATCCGATTTTGCGCAATCCATCGACGGACTCCTGTCCTGCGGTCCTTTCAAACTGACCCAGTGGACCCCGGGTTCCGGTTGGAAAGTGGAAAAGAACCCCGACTATTATGACGCCAAGAGTATCAAAATCGACGGCATTGACTTTACACTGAGTTCCGACTATCAGGCATCCGCTCTGCTCTTCGAAAACGGGCAAGTGGATATTACCAAAATTTCCGCTTCCCTCGTGGATCAGTACCAGAGCAACAAAGCCTTTACGCAACTTCCCGACGGTTATCTCTGGTATCTGTCCTTCAACAACGAAATCTATCCCGCGCTGGCCAACGAGAACCTGCGTCTCGCCTTTGCCTGGGCCATCGACAGGGACAACATTACCCAAAATATCATGAAAGACGGTTCCCACTCGGCCTACTACCTGATCCCCATCGGTCTGGCCTCCCACAAGGGAAAGGACTTCCGGGACGGCGGCCCCACCTATTTCGGCTATGACGTGGCCAAGGCGAAGGAATACCTCGAAAAAGCAAAAAAAGAGCTCAAAACCGACAGTTTCACCTTTGAGTTCCTCATTGAAGATTCCGAAGAATCCAAGAACAACGCCGCCCAGATTCAGGCGGACCTGGCTGATATCGGCGTCACGCTCAACATCGTTTCCGTTCCCAAGAGCGAACGTCTTTCCCGGATGAACAAGTCCCGGAAAGCCTATGAGATCGGACTGACCCGCTGGGGTCCCGACTACGCGGATCCTTGTACCTATCTCGGAGACAATTTCTCTCCCCTCGTAGATTACCGGATCACGTTCTGGAACAACAAAGAATACAACGACGCCGTGGCGGACATCGTTCCCGGCGGAAAACTCTCCACGGATCCCGACGCCCGATGGCAGCGGATGTATGAGGCGGAAAAGATCTTCCTCGAACACGCCATTTTTGTGCCCGTATGGCAGTCCGGCAAGACCGAACTCATCAGTCCCCGGGTACACGGCATTGAGGACCATGTGGTCGGCTCCACCGTATATCGCAATGTAACGCTGGATTAAATCGTTTATCATTCTTTTGAAGAGGGGAAGGGCTGCTCTCCTTCCCCTTTTCGGCAAGAACGAATAAAACAAAGAATTTTCGTCAGAGATTTTTATTACAGACATTGCCGCGCAGCGAGACACGAGAACGGACCATAGGAGAGCCTATGTTGAAATACATATTGAAAAGATTGTTTTGGGCTTGCGCCACAATCCTTTTGATTTTGTTCATTTTGTTTCTATTGCTGGAATTTATGCCGGGATCCCCTTTTAACGAGGAGAAACTGACCGTGGATCAAATCCGGATCCTGAAGGAGCATTACGGACTGGACAAACCTTTTTTCGTAAAATTCTGGATCTTTCTCCAAAACGCAAGCAAAGGGGATTTTGGGATTTCCTACAATTTGCAAAAAAATATGAAGGTGGCCATTATCGTGCTGCCAAGACTGTGGGTATCCATCCGCCTGGGTTCCCAGGCGCTTATACTGGGCGCGATTATGGGCATTATTTTTGGCATGATCAGCGGCGCGAACCAGAACAACTGGAAGGATACGGCTTCGACGGTATTGGCCGTCATCGGCGTCAGTATTCCCTCTTTTGTATTCGCCCTGACTTTAAGTTTTATTCTGGGTTACAAAATCCCTCTTTTTTCAATGATCTATAAATCCGCCCAACCGGTATTTTCCACGATCCTTCCCACCATTTCCCTGTCGATGTTTACAATGGCGCAAATCACGCGTTTTTTGCGCACGGAACTCGTGGAAGTCATGGATTCCGAATACATCCGCCTGGCCACCGTAAAGGGCCTCGGTTCCACAAAGATCTTATTCCGGCACAGTTTCAGAAACGCCTTGATTTCTGTGGTGACCATCTTCGGCCCCCTCACCGTCAATGTCCTGACCGGGTCCCTCGTCATCGAAAAGATTTTCTCTATCCCGGGGATCGGGAGTCTTTTGGTCCTTGCCATACAAAGCAGCGACTATAACATTATTGTCATGGTCGCCTTTATCTATTCCGTACTCTATATCAGCGTGAACCTCATTGTGGATTTGCTGTACGGCATTATCGATCCGCGCATCCGGGTCGCGAAAGGAGCCTGAAATGAGCGACAAAGAATTCCAATATCCGGTGAAAAGCAGGGAAGAACTGAGCGAGAAAGATTTTGAACATGTGGGATATCTCAATCTGCCCCAGCAGGAAATGTTTCAGGGCACGGGAATCTCCAATCTCAAGGACGCGGCCCTGCGCTTTGCCAAAAATAAAGGCGCCGTGGCGGGCCTCGTGATGATCACCCTGATTCTGGTCATGTCCATTCTGGGACCCATGGTCTCGGGGTACAAATACAACACCGTGCACAAGGGTTGGAACAACCTGCCTCCTCGTATGCCCGCCCTGACCTCGGTCTTTGACGGAACGGAAAAAGGCGTCGACATGTACGCGAAAAAGAACATCCGGCAGAATTTCTGGTTCGGGACCGATGAACTGGGAAGGGATCTGTTCACCCGAGTGTGGGAGGGAACCCGCGTCTCCTTTGTGATCGCCTTTGTGGCGGTGATGATCGACATGATGTTTGGCGTCACTTACGGAATGATCTCAGGGTATTTCGGAGGAAAAACCGATATGATTATGCAGCGTTTCCTTGAAATCATCCGGGGAATTCCGAATCTTGTGGTCGTGACCTTGTTCGTACTTGTGTTCAAGCCCGGTATGATCACGATTATCTTGTCCTTAATGATTACGGGTTGGATCAATATGAGCCTCGTGGTCCGTTCCCAGGTTTTGAAATACAAGGAGCAGGAATTCGTACTGGCCGCGAAGGTGCTTGGGGCCGGAGGATTTACGATCCTGTCCCGGGAAGTGCTTCCCAATATTCTGGGGCAGATGATCGTCATGACCATGTTTTCCATCCCCAACGCGATTTTCTATGAGGCCTTTCTGGCCTTTGTGGGCCTGGGATTGCGGGAACCCTTCGCTTCTCTGGGCTCTCTGATCAACAAGGGCTACAACAGCATGCTGACCCATTTGCACCTGCTGTTGTTCCCGGTCATCGTGCTGGCGCTTTTGATGTTGAGTTTCAATCTGATCGCCGACGGTCTGCGGGATGCCTTTGATCCGAAAATGAAAGGATTTTAGGGAGGGGGATTTATGAAAGAAGAAAAATATACCCTGCCCGCCGGACGGATTCTCGAAGTCCGCCATCTGACGCTTGATTTCCAGCTCTATAACGGGGTCAACCACGTGATCCGGGACGTCTCCTTCCATCTGAACAAAGGAGAGACGCTGGCCATCGTAGGGGAATCGGGCTCGGGAAAAAGTGTGACGACCAAGACCATCCTCGGCCTTGTGGACGACAACGGGCGCATCGAGGGGGGAGAAATCCTCTTTCGGTTATCGGAGGAGGAAATTCTCGATCTGGCCCGAGCGTCGGCCGATACATTCCAAAAACGGATTCGCGGTTCCAGGATCGCCATGATCTTTCAGGATCCCATGACGGCCCTGAACCCCACCATGCCCATCGGAAAACAGATCATGGAAGGCATGCTGGAGCACAAAAAGGCGCGTTCCAAGGCTGAGGCCAAGGAAAGGACGCTTCGACTCATCGGGGAAGTGGGGATAGACCAACCCGCAAAGCGTTTCCGCCAGTATCCCCACCAGCTTTCGGGGGGGATGCGCCAAAGGGTTGTCATTGCCATTGCCCTGGCCTGCGAGCCGGATCTGCTCATCGCCGACGAACCCACGACGGCCTTGGACGTAACAATACAGGCGCAAATTCTCGATTTGATAAAAGATATCCAGAAACGTCTGGGTCTGTCGATTATTTTTATTACCCATGACCTGGGGGTCGTTGCCAATGTGGCGGACAGGGTCGCCGTCATGTATGCGGGCAAGATCGTAGAGGAAGGGTTATCCGACGAGATCTTTTACGAACCCGCCCATCCCTATACCTGGGGGCTTTTGTCTTCACTGCCCTCCATCCGGGGGACGGACCGGGACATGTATTCGATTCCGGGATCCCCGCCCAATTTGATCTTTCCGCCGCAGGGAGACGCATTCGCTTATCGCAGCGAGTACGCGCTGACCGCGGATTTCGAATGCGAAGCCCCGATGTTTGAGATAACGCCTACCCACAAGGCGGCCACATGGCTGCTGGATAAACGGGCGCCGGAACTTTCCATGCCCTCTCTGCTCAGAGAGCGGATCGACGCCATGAAAAAGGAGCATAAATCATGAAGGGACCTGTGATTTTATCGGTAAAAGACCTGAAGCAGCATTTCCGGATCAATCGCAACACGACCATCAAAGCCGTGGACGGCGTCACTTTTGATATTTATCAGGGGGAGACCTTCGCCGTCGTCGGCGAATCGGGCAGCGGTAAATCCACCTTGGGCCGGGCCCTTATCCGGATCTATGAACCCGAAGGTGAAGCCGTATTTATGGGAGAAAAGATCACAGGGGAGCTCAGCGCGCATCAAATGAGAAACTTAAGACAGACTATGCAGATGATCTTTCAGGACCCCATGGCGTCCCTCAATCCCAGAAGAAAAATCATCGATACCGTGGCCTACGGTCTCGATATCTACAAACGCTATGCAAACGCCGACGAGCGGCGGCAGAAGGTCATCGAAGTACTAAAAAACGTGGGGCTTTCGGAGGATTTTCTCGAACGCTACCCCCATCAGTTTTCCGGCGGGCAACGCCAGCGGATCGGCGTGGCCCGGGCCATTATCATGGAGCCGAAATTCATCATCGCCGATGAGATCATTTCCGCCCTGGACGTCAGCATTCAGGCCCAGGTTATCAATCTTATGCGAAAACTGCAGTCGGAGCACAATCTGACCTATATGTTCATCGCCCACGATCTCTCCATGGTGCGTTCGATTTCCGACCGGGTTGCCGTCATGCACTTGGGGCATATTGTGGAATTGGGGACCGTCCGGGACATCTACGAACATCCGGTGCATCCCTATACCCGTTCTCTTTTATCTTCGATTCCGCATCCCGACCCGATATTGGAACGGACCAGAAGGCGAAAGCACTATGTGAAAGGGAATATCAATTATACCGAAGGAACGCCGCGGTATCTGAATGATACCCACTTTGTGCTCTCAACCGACGCCCAGTATGAAAAATGGAACAAAGGGCGCTACGAAGAATCCCTCGTGCAATAAATCCTCTGTTTTCACAACGGCATAAATCACGGGTTATTCCGGAAAATCCTGACAAAAAAGACACAATCACTTTTTTCTGGAATTGCCCGCTTTTTTTTGTTATAATATTATTAGAAAATGACGATCCGGAGGACGAAAGCACTTGGAAAACAATCGGGCCCTCCCTTCGGGGAATTTGCTGCTGAATATCCTGAAAGCCCTCGTTGTCGCCCTCAATATCGGGGCGGTCGGTTTTTGTATTTTGCGAAAAGAGCGTTTTCTCCTGATCTATGCGACGCTGTTTCTGCTCTTTTTTCTTTTTGCTTTCCACAAGAGCGCTTATGAGAGGGAATTCAGCTTTTTCGGGAGCCGGGCGCTTCTTTCTTCCCGAATTGTGCTCTTTTTCTTTCTTTTGGCGGTTTGCCGCCTGATCCACATTCAGTTTAAAAACTCTCTGACGTACAGCGGGATTATCAAGAGGCAGAGCGACGCCCGTTATGATCAGAAAGGCGTCCGGGGGGAAATTTTTGACATCGGCGGAAAAAATCTCGCCTACAATATTGCCAACTATGACCTCGCCATGGATCCAAGCCTCGCCTGGGGCAACGAGACCGTTGAAAAAGCGCTCCGGGAAATCTTTGATCTCGAGTTTATCAGCGTGGACCGGGAAGAATTCCTGGCGTCTCTGGAATCTCTGGCGCGCAACAATCGCAAATACAAGCTTATTGCCCGGAGTCTTGACGAAAAGCAACGGGAGGCCGTAAGCCGTATTCTCAAGGAACACAATCTCGGAAAGAATCAAATCTATTTCCGGGAGACCGGGGAACGGGTCTATTACAAAAAGGACCTCTACCAAAGCGTCATCGGATATCTGGGCTACGCCGACGACCTGTCCCCCGACAAAACCGGAAGGTTCGGGGTGGAGCGGACTTATGACGCCTATTTGCAGGGGAAATCCATCCGTCGTGAATTTCAAGTGGACGAAAACCGGCGAAAAATTCCCAGTATGGCGCCGGAAATGCAAAAGCAGATCAACGGAAAGAACATCTACCTGACCATAGACAGCGACATCCAGACAATCCTCCGGGAAGAGGTGGAAAAGCAGTTTCAGCAGACGGAATCCGAAGCGGCCTACGCCGTGGCGATGGATCCCCGGAGCGGACGGATTCTCGCCCTTGTGGATCTCTACGTCGTCAAGGGCAGCCTGCGCAACGGCGTGCTCCAGGATCAAGTGGAGCCCGGATCCATTTTTAAGTCCGTAATCATGTCGGCGGCCCTCAATGAAAAACTCGTGCGTCCCCAGGACAAATTCGACATCGGAAACGGGACCTTGACTCGGGTGGACCATACGATCCGGGAAACGACCAAAACGCTCCGGGGAGTCATCACCGCGGAAGAGGTCCTGGCCCGCAGCAGCAATACGGGTATGGTCCTGGTGGGTGAAAAGTTTTCCAGGGAGACCTTCGGGGATTATCTCCAGAAATTCGGTTTTTATGAGAGAACCGGCGTGGATTTTCCGGGAGAGCTGCAACCCGTCAATCTGCCGCTCAAGAACTGGAATCTCTTAACGAAAGTCAACATGTCCTTCGGGCAGGGCATTGTCGTGACGCCGATCCAGATGGCAACCGCCTTTTCCGCCGTGGTCAACGGCGGCGTACTGTACCGTCCCTATCTGGTGGACAGAGTGGAAGATGAAAATCGCGTCGTGATCCGGAGAAACGTCCCCAGGCCCCGGCGGCGGGTAATCAATTCCGATACGTCGGCGACCATGCGCTCTATGCTGGAGCTGACCGTGCAAAAAGGGACCGGGACCCGGGCCAAAGTCGACGGTTTTCCCGTCGGCGGAAAGACGGGAACCGGACAGATCGCCTCCCGGAAAGGGGGCTATCTCCCCGACGACTATCTCGCTTCGTTTATCGGATTTTTCCCGGTGGATCAACCCCGCTACGTGATCCTGCTGATGTTTGTGAAGCCCAACCGCGGAAAGCGTATCGAGGAAAAATATGGCGGCGCCGTAGCCGCTCCGGTATTTGCGGCCATTGCCAAACGCCTGATCAAAGTCAAGAGCATCCTGCCCGAAGAGTCGCCGAGAGTCCAGGAAATCAAGAATATCGAACAGGTAGCGGCGGAGATCTCGGGCGTCAACCGTGCGGGAAGAAGACGGATTGAGCGGATGAAGATGCCCGATCTGACCGGGCTTTCTCCCCAGGAAGTCATCAATATCTTTTTTGATCAAGGCATCGAAGTCAAAATAGAAGGGACGGGCCTTGTGGAAAGCCAAAGCCCCCCTCCCGACACGGCCCTGTACGGCGTCGGGGAAATTAAAGTCCGCCTGAGTCACGAGATCAAACTCGACATCCCTGTGGAAAACCTCGGGAATATTTTGAGCGACCTGGCGGAACCAAAGAAGGTTCCATGAGATATTATAAGATTTTTGTAGACAATACCAACGCGCTTTTTACCTATGCGGATCCGGAGGATTCCTATGAAGTGGGCGAAAGGGTCAAAGTGCCTTTTCGCGGCAAAAGCGGAAAAGGAACGATTATCGCGCCCGAACCGGGCGGAGATTTTTCTTTCAAAGTGCTGCCCATCGCGGGGCCGCTGCCTGATGAAATCCGGCTGCCCGCCCCGTATATTGAACTTTTGGTCTGGATTTCCGACTATTATATGTGCGGACTGCCGGGGGTTTTTCGGGCTGTTACGCCCAAAAATCTGAAGCTCAAAATGACGAAGTTGCTGCAGAAGAAACACGCGGCGGAGGTGGGAATCCCCGAAAAAAAATCGAGGAGGAAAACCCGGATCAAGGCGGGCGTTCAGGAAGCCGTCGCCGCCGAAAGCCCGGATTCCATACCGGATGAATCGCAAGCAATCCATATTTCTCTGACTTCGGAACAGGAGCGGGCAAGGGATGAGATCCTCCGGGAGGAAAAGAAACTCTATCTGCTGCGGGGCGTCACCGGTTCCGGCAAGACGGAAATCTATATCGAACTCATCAAACACGCTTTTTCGGAAGGACGGGGAAGCATTTTTCTTGTACCGGAAATTTCGCTGACGCCGCAGCTCATCACGCGTTTCCGCAAAACATTCGGCGACCACATCGCCATTTTGCACAGCCATTTGACGCCCGCAGAACGTAGCCGGGAATGGTATTCCCTCTATACCGGGGAGAAAAAAATCGTGTTAGGGGTACGCTCGGCCGTATTTGCGCCGGTGCAAAACCTCAAATACATCATTCTCGATGAGGAACACGAGACAACGTACAAACAGGACGCCAATCCACGCTATCACGCCAAATTTGTGGCTCTCAAGCGCTCCCGTCTCGAAAATCTGACGGTGGTTTTAGGGTCCGCGACCCCCTCCATCGAGAGTTATTCCTATACGGAAACGGGGCTTTGCGCCCTGATCAACCTTGACCGGCGCTACAACAATTCCCTGCTTCCCTCTATAGAACTCGTTGACATGCGCGGGGAGGAAGACCTTTATTTCAGCAGGAATCTGCTGCGGGAAATCCGTGACGCCCTTCTCCGGAAGGAACAGGTCATCCTTTTTCTGAACCGGAAAGGGTATTCGACCTATATCCAGTGTACGGACTGCGGCTATGTGGAGGAGTGCCCCCACTGCTCCATCAAGTTTTCCTACTACGCGAGCCGGCGCGTCTTCAAATGCAATTATTGCGGAGAGACGAAGGCGTATACAGGCAAATGCGGCAAGTGCGGCGGCACAAACCTTGTGCACAGCGGAAAAGGCATCGAGCGCGTGGAGGAGGAAATCAAAAAGTATTTTGATGTTCCGGTCATTTCCGTCGATTCGGACAAGGCCAGGGAAAGGGATTTTTACGATCAGGTCTACGGGGATTTCGCCGCGGGGAAATACAGCATTCTGATCGGCACCCAGGTCGTGGCCAAGGGGCTTCATTTTCCCAATGTGACGCTCGTAGGCGTTATTAACGCCGATACGATTCTCAATTTTCCGGATTTCCGTTCGGCCGAAAAGACCTACCAGCTGATCACGCAAGTGGCGGGCAGGGCCGGGAGGGGCGACAAGGCGGGAAAAGTCATCGTCCAGACCTATCAGCCGGAGAATTACACGTTCCGCTGTGTGATCGAAAGCGATTACGCCCGTTTTTACAAGAAAGAAATGGAGACCCGGCGCCTCTATTGCTATCCTCCTTTTTCCAAAACGATCAATATCGGCCTTTCCTCCGCAAACGAAGCGTCTCTGGAGCGCTTTGCCAAGGAATTCAGGAAACGGATCGCCGACAGTTCCGTCACGATCCTGGGGCCCATGCCCTCTCTTGTGTACCGGGTCAAAGATCGTTACCGCTACAATATTTTCATTCTCGGCGAAAGAAAAGCCCTTACGCTTTATAAGCGCAAACTGGCGGCAATTGTGGACAAAGAACAGGACGGAGATCGGAGCGGCGAAAAAAATGTCAGAATTTCCATTGATATTGATCCCGTCAATTTGATATAATATAATGCGGACAGGGGAAAACCCGTCCGGATTCGGAGGTTAGCGTGTATGATATTTTAAAATACGGCGCCGGAGCTCTGCGGGGAAAAGCGGAACCTGTGGAGGCAGTCGACGCCGAAATCAAGAAAATACTGGATGAAATGGCGGAAACCATGAGGACGGCCAATGGCGTGGGTCTTGCGGCGCCGCAGATCGGCATCCCGAAACGGATGTTCGTTTTCTTTGCCGAGGAGGATGTGATCAAAAAAGTGGTCAATCCGGTTGTTACCGTACTCACCGATGAGATCATCGAATTTGAGGAAGGTTGTCTCAGCGTTCCCGGCGTCTACAAAAATGTGAAAAGACCCGGAAAGATAAAATTGGCCTATCAGGACGAAAAGGGACAGGACAGGGAAATGATCCTCGAAGGCTTCCGGGCTGTGGTGGCTCAGCATGAATACGACCATCTGGAGGGGATTCTTTTTGTAGACAAAATTTCCCCCGTGGCAAAACGAATGATCCAGAAAAAACTGTCCCGGATTAAGAAGGGCTTGGAGGGATAATGGCAGGACACGACAGTGCGAATGAAAACGGGAAAGGCTTTGTTCAGAACATGATCTGCATCGCCATCTGCGCCGTGACGCTTTACAATCAATTGCCGCAAATCTATAAGGGCTTCCTCCGGATGCGTAAACTGGAGGAGACCGGAACAACGCTCAATGAGCGGGTAACGTCTGAAAAGAAAAGGCTTTCGGACCTGCAAAAAGAAATCGCTTCCCTTGATGACGTCTTTTACCGGGAGAAACTGGCGCGGAATAAAATGCGGATGATCAAAAAAGGAGAGATCATCTATCAGCTCATTGAAGAAAGAGGAGAAAAGGGAGAAGAGGAGAAAACTCATGCAAAATGATACGAATTACAACGAAGGATACGGAGCGGAAAATCTCAACCCGGTTTTTTCGTTTGCGTTGCCCACCAAAATTATTTTCGGAAGCGGAACCGTCAGGGAACTGCCGGAAGCGCTGAAGGAATTGGGAATCCGCAAGCCCTTGATCGTTACCGACGAGGGCGTCGCGGCCGCGGGAATACTGGAAAGAATACAAAGGGAACTGCCGAGGGAGATTCGGGCCGGCGTATATGATGAAGTGTCGCCGAATCCCAAGGACTATCAGGTGGCGGCGGTAGCCGCGGCCTATAAGAATTTTGGCGCCGACGGACTCGTGGCCCTGGGGGGAGGCAGTCCCGTTGATTGCGCCAAGGCGGCGGGGGTCCTGATTGCCGAAAGCGGAAAAGATATCCGCAATTTTCAAGGAAAGAACGCCTCCACAAAGCCGATCCCCCCGCTCGTGACCGTCCCCACCACGGCGGGAACCGGCAGTGAGATCACCTTTTCGGCCGTCATTACCGATACGGAAAACCGTTTCAAAATGACGATCAAGAATGCCTGGACGGCGGCCAAAATCGCCGTATGCGATCCGGATCTGACGCTGAGCGTCCCGCCGGCGGTAACGGCTTCCACGGGAATGGACGCGCTGACCCACGCCATAGAAGCCTATACGGCCGCCTGCGCGGAACCCATTGCCGATGCCGTTGCCCTTTACGCCGTGGAGCTTATATACCGGCATCTTCCGAGGGCCTTCGCCGACGGGAACAATGTGGAAGCCCGTCGCGGCATGCTTATGGGAAGCCTTCTCGCGGGAATGGCCTTCAGCCATTCGGACGTAGCCTCCGTCCATTGTCTGGCCGAAGCGCTGGGCGGGATGTACGACTTGCCCCACGGGGTCTGTAACGCGGTCATGCTGCCCCATGTGATGGAATACAACATGCCCTGTTGCGTCGGACGTTACGCAAGGATCGCCCGGGCTATGGGTCTTACGCCGGACAGCGGCGTTGAGGGCGCCCGGGAAGCCGTGAGGGCTGTGCGACAATTGGCGGCTGATGTGCGATTGCCTGTCTTTTCGGATTTCCATGTTCCGGAAGAGGATTTCCGGGCCATCGCCGAGGCTTCGTACAAGAATCTTTCGACGCCCAGCAACCCGAGACCCATGACCACAGAGGACTATTTGAGTCTGCTCCGCAGTATGAGCAAAAAATAAAAACGCAATTGAAAAGCCGTCGCTATCCCGCGACGGCTTTTATGATGACCGCTAAGGGTCTTGTTTTCTGGCTGGGTGAGTAGGATTCGAACCT
>JAISST010000144.1 GCA_031272945.1 Fusobacteriaceae bacterium | reverse complement strand
AATCGTCAAAAACATATACAATGAAATAGGGGAATATATTTTCGGCGAGGGAAACGACACGCTGGAAGGGGTCTTAGTGGGGGAACTCGCCGCGAAAAATCTGACGCTGTCTACCGCGGAATCCTGCACGGGAGGTCTTGTAGCCTCCAAAATCGTCAATATCGCAGGAGCTTCCAAAGTCTACCGGGAAGGTTTTGTGACCTACAGCAACGAAGCCAAGGAAAAATACCTGAAGGTATCGCCGGAGACCCTTGCCCACTACGGAGCGGTCAGCGCCGAAACGGCCAGGGAAATGGCGCTGGGGCTTTCCACAGACGCCGGCATCGCTACGACCGGAATTGCGGGACCGAATTCCGACGATACGGAAAAACCCGTGGGACTCGTCTACACAGCCGTCAAAGCCGGAGACCGGATTTCCGTCGCCGAATACAGACTCGGGGGCGACAGAAACCGCATTCGCCATCGGGCGACGTTGCACGCGCTCTTTGACTTGGTCAAACTGCTGCGGGCGGAATAAATCCCGTCGGAACGGCTCAAAACAGCATCAATATTTGTTTGGAAAAACTGCGATAAGGAGGTTGTATGAAAATTGAAATCAGAGTTTTGAACGCCATGCGGTTTACAAAACTTTTTATCGCCGCAAGCCGGTGGATTTCCAAATACGCCGACGTTTTGAATGATATCAACGTCTTTCCCGTACCGGACGGGGACACGGGCACAAACATCTCCATGACGCTGCAAGCGGTGGAGAACGAACTGGTCAAGCTGGATCACGAGCCCAGCATGCGCGAGTTTGTGGACGTCGTGTCCGAAGCGGCCCTGATCGGAGCCAAAGGAACTTCGGGAATGATTTTCGCCAATATTCTGGCCGGTTTTCTTTCGGAAATCGTCGATAAAACAGACGTCTCCATCGATGACGCCGCGAGGGCCTTTGTCGCCGCCAAAGAACGGGTCTACGCCTCCATCGCCTACCCCGTGGAGGGCACGATCCTGACGGTGTTGTCGGAAGTGGCGGAAGCGGCTGTGCATTATGAGGGGAGCAAAGAGGACTTTATCCTCTTTCTTGTCCACTTGAAAAATGTTGCCTGGGAGGCCCTGCAGAAAACCCCCGAGCAGTTTCCGCTCCTCAAGGAAAACGCCGTGGTGGATGCCGGCGGCATGGGCTTCTTCTATCTTTTGGAGAGCTTTGAAAAATCCGTTTCCGATCCGGAAATGTTGAAAGACCTTGAACGGATCATCCGCTCCCAGGCCATTCGAAGCGAACGCCTGAAACTGATCGCCAAAAGCGCCGAAGCTTCCAGATACCGCTACAATCTCGAATATCTGCTCGAATGCGAGCAATTTGACTTTGAGGCCTACCGAAAAAAAATCGCCGAATTCGGCGAAGTTTTGTACTGTATTCAGATCGGAACCAAGACCAAGACCCAGATCCATACGGATTCTCCCTGGGAACTTCTGAAAATCGGAGATAAAATCGGAAGGGTCTACAACGTCAATCTCGAAAATCTTCTGCCCGACGAAGGGGAAAGACCGGCGGCCGATACTTTGAGCAAGAATCCGGCGCCCGCCCACAGTACGCAGACGCCCTCTCCCCGCAGCATCGATACGGCGATTGTAACGGATTCAGGCTCCGATCTCACCCGGGACCTCATCAAGGATCTGAAAATCAGCGTGATCCCGCTGAAACTCAAAGTCAAGGACAATTACTACAGCGACGGCATCGAGCTGACGAAAAAAGAAATCTGGACGCTGTACCGGAAAGAGCTGCTGTTTCCGAAAGTGTCGCCTCCTTCTCCCAGCGAATTCCAAAAACTCTACGAGAGTCTCTTTGCGGAGGGCTGTCAAAAGATCATTTCAATCCACATCGCCAACAGCCTCAGCGGGACGCAGCAGGCTGCCAAAGTGGCAAGATCCATGTTTGAGAACAAAAACGACATTGTGATCATCGATTCCCGCTCCCTTTCGCTGCCCCTGGCGAATCTCGTGCTGAAAGCGGCCGGGATGGTCGCAAAGGGAAGCAAATTTGACGAAGTGCTCAAAAAAATCAATGAAAATATCGGAAAAATGGACGTATTCCTGTTTGCCGAGGATCTGTCCTTTCTGCACAAAAATAAAAGGCTCTCGGCCTTTGCGTGCTTCTGGGGCAAGTTGTTCCGCTACCGGTTGCGCCTGAAGCTGAAAGAGGAGAACATCCTGGTGGACGGCTCCCATTTCGGGTCCCGTTCCATTCTAAAATATATCCGGAATCTGCTCCGGGATCAATACGCAAAAAACCAATACAACGTCTATTCCCTCTGGGGCGGCGGCGCCGACGAACTACTGAAAACCAATGAAATAAGGGAGATTGTGCTGTCTTTGAGCGGAAACCTCACTTATTGCGGCAATTTTCAGATCGGAAGCTCCATCGCCAACGCGTCGGGTCCCGTGTTCGGCTTCGGCATTATCAACCAGGATTTCTGCTGATATCGGTAATCCGGATGTCCTGATCCGTCACGCCCCGAAATACCCGGTCGTAAAACCAGATCAGCAAAAAGGAAACAAGCAGAAAGAGAAAACTCAGGCCGATGGATTTGCCTTCCGGCAATCCGAGGGTCTGGCTTCCCACATAATATCCCGAAAACATAAAAACCACCGGAAGGGCATAGAGAATCAGGCTGGCTTTGACGAGGGTATTGCCCGCGATCTCCAGCGTGACCACATCCCCCGGCTTGATGTCCTCGTCGCTGACGAGGGTAAACTCCCGGACGAATTTTTTCTCCGCGGAACAGGTATTGCAATGTTCGCAGGCCGTCTCCTTGTAGAGTCTGACGCGTACTTCCTTCCCCGTAACGGCGGTAACAAGGCCTTTGCTTTCCATATACACAGCGCCTCCTTCGGTTTATGATCCCTGTGATACTCATATTCTACCACAAAACCGGAGAAAAGAAAATCTTTAAATTTCCCGTTACAAAACCGGCGGATTTATGGTATAATTTTAAAAAACACAAGATTCTGAAATTTTTTGGAGAGGTTCCTCGGAAAACGTATGGGAAAAATCGCAGCCTTTTTCAAATCCAGATATTTTTACGCAGTCATCTTCCTCTATATTCTCGGAGACGCGCTCTTGAAAGGGCCTCTTGAAAATACGGGCGTTTTCCTGTATCTCTATCGTTATTTCGGCAAGTTTTCCTATGTGATCGCCTTTATTCTCTTTGCCAATCTCATTCTGAGTTTTTTGAGGAGATCGGACGAAAAGCCGGTATTTCCTATCACTGTGGAATTCCTGCTCATCGGTTTTCTCTGCGGCGCCTATCTTTTTTTCATGTTGCGGATGGGAATCCCCTTGGAAAATCGGACAGCCGACGAGAGCTTGTTGAGAAACGCAGTGGATTTGCTTCTGTTTCAAAAAGACGGCGGATTGATCCCCGCGTGGCTCTTTTATTTCCTGCTGTCGAAATTCAATTTTATCGCGATCTATGCGGGACTTTTTGTAATTTTACTGATTTGCGTTTCTTTCGCGGTTTTCGTGCCCCTGGGAAAAGGCATCCTCGGCTTTCGCAGGGAATATCTGGAACGGGAGGCACTTGAAGCGGAAAAAAGAGCGCTTCTCCGGGAAAAAAAACAAAACATTTCTCCGCCTTCCACGTCTAATCCAATAGAGAATCAGAACGATCCGGCGGAACCTGTGGAAATTCAGACAGAACCCGCGGTTCCTTTTGCGGATCCGAAAGAACTCGTGGATCCTTTCGCGCTTTTCATCGAGAGCGGCAGGGACAAAAAAAAGAAAAAAAAGCCTGCGGGTCCCGGAAGCGGCCTGATTGATCTCCCGGGAGATGAAAAACCATGATTCTCGCTTCCAAATCGCCCAGGCGCAGGGAAATCCTGGAGAGCATGGGCTTCCGGTTGAAAATTATCGTCCCGGACGTCGAAGAGCGCAGCGGGGAGAAAGAGATCCCCGCAAGGATCATGGATATCGCCCGGCAAAAAACGCTGGCCCTGGCGACGGAACAACCTCTTCTCTATGTGACGGGGGCCGATACCGTCGTCATACTGGACGGAGAAATCATCGGAAAACCCGTGGACGCCGCGGACGCCGCCTCCACGCTGCGGCGGCTGTCAGGTCGCGAACACCGGGTGCTGACGGCCTTTTCATTCCGAAATTTCTCCCGGAATACCGACATTTGCGATTACGAAATCACAAAGGTCTTTTTCCGGGATCTGGATGAAGAACTCATCCGTTGGTACGTAGGAACCGGAGAACCCATGGACAAAGCGGGATCTTACGGAATACAGGGGAAAGGCGCCCTGTTGGCGGAAAAAATAGACGGAGACTTTTTTAATGTCATGGGCTTTCCCATCGCGCGGTTCGCGCGCCGAATCCTTGAAGAAGGGTTGACGCCCGAGCAGTTTCCTTTCCTGTAGACAACTTTGACTCGAACCATTATTAACCAGTAGAGGTGGATCATGAAAAAATTTTTTGGAAGCGTATTCGGCATGTTTTCCGAGGATATGGGGATAGATCTCGGCACATCCAACACGCTGATCTGTGTAAAAAACAAGGGGATTATCCTCAACGAGCCCTCCATCGTCACCATTGATTCCAAAACGAAGGAAATCATCGAAATCGGCGAAAAAGCCCGGCAGCAAATGGGAAGACTGCCCGACGGACTCGAGACGAAAAAACCCCTGCGGGATGGCGTAATTTCCGAATATGACATTACCGAAAAAATGCTGCGGATGTTTTTAAAGAAAGTCAAAAGAGGAGGTTTCTCCAGTCCCCGGATCGTGATCTGCGTACCTGCAGGCGTAACGCCCGTGGAAAAAAGGGCTGTCGTCGAAGTGGCGCTGGAAGCGGGCGCCCGGGAAGCCCATCTCGTGGAAGAACCCATGGCGGCCGCCATCGGCATCGGGCTCAACGTCTTTGAACCGGAGGGCCATTTGATCGTCGATATCGGCGGAGGCACCTCGGAAGTGGCGGTCCTCTCCGTCGCCGGCATCCGGGAAAAATCATCCTTCAAAGTGGCCGGAGACAAATTTGACGCGGCCATCGTGGATTACATCCGCCAGAAGGACAATCTCAACATCGGAATCAAAAGCGCCGAAGACCTGAAAAAACAGATCGGCGCCGTTGTGAATAAAGACCAGAAAGATGATATCTATCTTGAAATCAGCGGGAAGAATTTCCTGACGGGACTGCCCAAGAACATCCAGGTGTATTCTTCTGAGATCGTCGACGCTTTGGGAGAAATCGTCCAGCTGATCATCGACGAAATCAAGGTGATCCTCGAAAGGACTTCCCCGGAACTGGCTTCCGACATCAAGAAGGAAGGAATCTATGTGACCGGCGGCGGCGCGCTGCTGAAAGGCATCGACAAGAAAATCTCCGACAATCTGGAAATCAAGGTCACGATCCCCGATGATCCCCTGAATGCCGTAATAAACGGAATCAACACGATCCTCAAAGATTTTTCCAAATACAGCCGGGTTCTGGTCTCCCCGGATACCGATTATTAAAAACAAGAATATCCCCGGGTTCGTCCCGTAGCAGACTGAAAAAATGGTTCATGCAAATACTGTAAAAAGCCGGTGATCATTATGGATAATATCAAGAATAAAATCGAAGCGATCTTGCTTTTGGGCGGCGATGAAGTCAAAATCAGCGATCTGGCGAAATTTTTCGCCCTCAGCGAGAAAGAGATCACGGATCTCGCGCGAGAATTGAGATTTGAGCGCCGAAATACCGGCATTTCTCTGGAAATCGCCGGAGAAAATATCTTTCTCACGACGAACCCCCTGTACGGGGAAGACGTCACAAAATATTTCGAAAGAGGCTTCACGCCGAGAAAACTCTCGGCGGCCGCTATGGAGACGCTCTCCATCATCGCGTACAAGCAGCCGATCACAAAAGGGGAAATCTCAAACATCCGGAAAGGCATGACCGTAGACGGCGTCATTTTCAGCCTGCTGGAAAAAAAGTTCATCCGGGTTTGCGGCGTCAAAAAAGGACCGGGCCGTCCGAAACTGTATGAAGTCACCGACAAATTCCTCGGATATCTCGGGGTAAACGCCGTGGAGGATCTGCCCAATTATCAGGAAATCAAGACCGGCGCGTACAATATCGCCGATATTTCCGCGATCCTGCGGGAAAACCCGCCGCCTGAAGAAGAACCCGCGCCGCCTGAAACAAAGGACATCCTCTATGACGACGAAGCCGTTCCCGAGGAACTGCCCGAAGAAAGCGTGGATTAACCATGACGGAAACCATGGAACCGATTGAAATCAAAAAAACCGTAAAACCTGCGGAAAAAATACGCTTGAACAAATATCTGGCGGGTCTCGGACTCGCGTCAAGACGGGAGATCGACAGACTGACCCTGGCCGGGAAAATCCTCATCAACGGGAGTCCGGCCTCTCCGGGGCAAATGGTCGACGCAAAGGACGACATCTGCGTAAACGGAAAATCCGTCGCGCACAGGGCGGAAAAAAAAGTTTATTTCATGCTCCATAAACCGCCCAATGTGATCTCCTCGGCGAAGGACTGGCGGGGACGGAAAAATGTCGTCCAGCTGATTCCCTGCGAGCAGCGGATATTCCCTGTGGGAAGACTGGATCTCCACACGACGGGACTCCTCCTTCTGACAAACGACGGGGCCTTATCCCATAAAATCCTGCATCCGGGAAACGAGATCTACAAAGAATATCTTGTGACGATCTCCGGCAAACTCACCCGGGAGGATGTTTTTTTATTAGAAAAGGGAATGGAACTGGAAGACGGACTCACGCTTCCCGCGAAGGTCAAAATCCTCCGGAACGGAAAAGAAGAGAGCGTCGTCAGTATTTCCATCCGGGAAGGACGAAAGCGCCAGATCCGGAGGATGTTTCGAAAATTGAAAAAGCCGGTATTGGCCCTCCAACGAATCCGCATAGGAGAACTCGCGTTGAAAGATCTGCCCATGGGTGAATACAGGGAATTGACCGGGGAGGAAGTCCGTTATTTATATTCTTTATAAGGAGAGACCATCATGTCACTAAGCAAGGAAGAAGTTCTCAAAGTAGCAAAATTAGCCAGATTGAAATTTCCCGAGGAGAGAATCGAAAAATTCCGGGAAGAATTGAACGACATTCTGGATTATATTGATATGCTGAACGAGGTGGATACTTCCGAGGTGAAGCCTCTCGTCAACGTCAATGACGGCGTGAACAACCTGCGGGAGGATGTCCCGACGCCGTCCCTGACCGTGGCGGAAGCCCTGGAAAACGCGCCGGTGGCCGCGGAAGGAACCGTTGTCGTTCCCAAGGTGGTGGGCGAATGATGGAAAATATTTTCAATTTGACCGCCGTTGACCTCATCGGAAAAATCAAAAGAAAAGAACTCAAAGCGCTGAATGTGGCGCAACAGACCTTCGCGAGAATCGAGGCTGTGGATCCGAAAATAGATGCCTTTGTTTCGCTCCGAAAGGAAAAGGCTCTGGCGGATGCGGCGGCAGTCGATGAAAAAATAGAAAAAGGCGTCGATCCCGGACCTCTTGCCGGGGTTCCTGTGATCATCAAGGACCTTTTGCTGAGCAAAGGGGATTTGACCACGGCCTGCTCAAAAATACTGGAAGGTTATCGGGCAATCTATGACGGTACGGCCGTCAAAAAACTCAAAGACGCCGGGGCCGTTATTGTCGGAAACGGCAATAACGACGAATTTGCCATGGGCAGCACCACCATGACCTCCTGCTATAAAATGACCAAAAATCCCTGGGATCTCCAGCGGGTGCCCGGCGGAAGTTCCGGCGGCCCCGCGGCGGCGGTAGCCGCTCAAGAAGTCTGGCTGGGACTCGGCACCGACACGGGCGGCAGTATCCGCCAACCCGCTTCCTTTTGCGGTATAGTCGGAATAAAGCCCACCTACGGCAGGGTATCCCGTTACGGCCTCATGGCCTACGGCTCCTCCCTGGACCAAATCGGTCCCTTCGCCAAGACCGTGGCCGACGCCGCTCTGCTTCTGAAGGTGATCGCGGGCGCCGACGACTATGACGCGACGGCAGTAAATATCCCCGTTCCAGATTATACGGCCGTTTTGGGCCAATCTATCAAAGGGATGAAAATCGGCGTTCCCAGGGAATATTTTATCGAGGGCATCAAAGAAAACGTCGAACGCGTCATCCGGGAAGCCATCGAACGCTTCCGCGCCCTCGGCGCGGAAATCGTGGACATTTCCCTGCCCCACACGAAATACGCGATCCCCGCCTACTATGTGATCGCCCCGGCGGAAGCGAGCGCCAATCTGGCCCGCTACGACGGTATCCGCTACGGACACAAGAGCGCCGACGCCGAGAACATCCTTGATCTCTATATAAACTCCCGCTCGGAGGGATTCGGAGACGAGGTCAAGCGCCGGATCATGATCGGGACGTATGTACTGAGCGCCGGGTTCTATGACGCCTATTTCAAAAAAGCCCAGAAAGTCAGACGCCTGATCAAAAATGACTATGACAAAGCCTTCGAATCCGTCGATATCATCCTGACGCCGACGGCCCCCAGCGTGGCCTTCAAGCTCACGGATGAAAAAACGCCCATTGAGATGTACCTGGAGGATATCTTTACGATTTCCTGTAATCTGGCGGGGATTCCGGGCCTTGTGGTCCCCGCGGGCCTGACGGACGGGTTGCCTGTGGGCGTGCAACTTTTCGGAAAACCCTTCGCGGAAGAGACGCTGTTCCGGGCGGGATCCGCCTTTGAATCGGCCAGGGGTCCCTGGAACCTGCCGGCATATTGAAAGCGGATATAGAATATCGGAAAATACAGGAGGTAAGTATGCAAAAACAATGGGAATCGGTCATCGGCCTTGAGGTCCATTTGCAACTGAAAACAAAAACAAAAGTATGGTGCGGTTGCAGCGCCGATTATGACCAGGATCCACCCAATACCCATACCTGTCCCATCTGCCTGGGACATCCGGGAACACTCCCGAAGCTGAACAAAAAAGTCGTGGAATACGCCGTCAAAGGCGCCTTGGCTTTGAACTGCTCCATCAATCGCGTCAGCGCTTTCGACCGGAAGAATTACTTTTACCCCGATATGCCCAAGAACTACCAGATTACCCAGTTTGACAAAGCCTTCGCCGAAAAGGGCGCCCTCGAATTCAAACTGAAAAACGGAAAGGAAGTCCGGGTGGGTATTACGAAAATACAGATCGAAGAGGATACGGGAAAGTCCATCCATGTGGCCCATGAATCCCTGATGAATTACAACCGCGCGGGCATCCCCCTGATTGAAATCATTTCCGATCCCGATCTGCGCTCCTCGGAAGAGGCCTACGAATATCTGAACACGCTGAAATCCACGATCAAATATACGGGCATCAGCGACGTTTCCATGGAATCGGGCTCTCTGCGCTGCGATGCCAATGTTTCCGTCATGGAGAAAGGAAGCAAGGTCTTTGGAACCCGGGTGGAAATCAAGAATATGAACTCGTTCAAGGCGGTGGCCCGGGCCATCGACTATGAAATCGGAAGACAGATCAGCGAACTGGAGGAAGGGGGCGAAGTTTTTCAGGAGACCCGGCTCTGGGACGAGGATCAGCAGATTACCGTCGTCATGCGGAGCAAAGAAGAGGCCATGGACTATCGATATTTTCCGGAACCCGATCTTTTGCGCCTTGTGATAGACGACGCGGAAGTCGAAGCGATCCGCAAGACCCTCCCTGAAACTCGAGGGCATAAAATGGAGCGCTTTATCAAAGAATACGGCGTTTCCGAATATGACGCGGCGCTTTTGAGCGCGGACAGAGAAATTTCCGCTTTCTTTGAAGAGGTCGTCCGGGCGTCCAATAACCCCAAAGCCAGTGCCAACTGGGTGCTGGGCGAAGTATTCCGGGTCCTCAAAGAAAGGGAGATCGGAATTGAAGCGTTCCCCATGCGGGCCGTGGATCTGGGGACCATTCTGAAATTGATCGACAAGGGAGATATTTCCGGCAAACTGGGAAAAGAGCTATTTGAGAAAAAGCTCTATGACCTCCGTTCCCCGGAGACCATCGTCCGGGAAGACGGCATGATCCAAGTCAGCGACCGCGCCGCCATCGAGGCCCTCGTAGGGGAAGTCCTCACAAACAACGCCGTTATCGTGGACGACTATTACGCGGCGGACGACGGAAGAAAGCCGCGGGTGCTGAAAGGGCTCGTGGGTCAGGTCATGAAGGCCTCCAAGGGAAAAGCGAATCCGAACCTCGTAACGGAAATCCTGCTGGAAAAATTAAAATAAGAACTTGAAAAAGCCGGAAGCATGACGCTTCCGGCTTTTTATTCACCGCATTCTATTTCGCATTCTCTTTCTCTTCCACGATTTCTATATCGGGGATATCGCTTTTATCGAAAGCGGGCGCCTGCTTTTTTTCCGCTTCCGTCTCTTCATATTTCCCTGGATTGGGACTCTGCCGATACGCCTGGCCCGTCTTGTAGATTTTGAAATTTTTCTGCTTGAAGGCTAAAATCATAAACAAAATCAATACGCCGATCAGTATGGCGAGAAAGGCCATGGAGCCCAGCAGAAGATGTCTGAAAAAAGGACTCACAAACAGCAGCGCCACGAATAAAATCCACCAAAATGCTTTTGTATTTTTCATAGAAACTTCCTCTTCTCTTTTTTATCAATCCGACGGGAATAAGCTGTCCCGCTCCAACAGGACCTCATCATCCCTGTACAGGATCTCTTTTTCCCATACGCCGTCATCCCGGTAGAAAATCCAGTTTCCGTCCCGTTTTCCCTCTTTGTAATTGGCCGATATCTGTAAAAATCCTTCTCTCGTAAAATATTTCCAGGGGCCGTCTTTCTTGCCTCCCTTGTAGGCGCCGCTTTCCATCCTGATTCCGTCGGGATAGAATTCTTCCTGGAGACCGTTCAAAGAAGCCTGCGCTTTTTGCGAGGCGTCCGCCGTCTCCGGCGTTCGGGCTTCCGGCGAATCCTCGAATCCGTAATCCACAAGGGACGTCTTGCGCTTGTCCGACTTGATGTTCTTCAGTTCCTTTCCCGCGGCATCGTAGAACTTCCAGTCCTGCACGAGTTTGTCCTCTTTGAATTCGCCCGTCACGAAAACCTTGGCTTCGTCCTGGTAATAGCCTTTCCAGATCCCGTCTTTCATCCCGTTCACATAGTGTATCTCCAGCTTGGGCTCTCCGTTCTCATAATATTCCTTCCAGTCGCCGTCCATTTTCGATTCTTTGTCATAGGCGCCTTCCCGCCGCAGCGAGCCGTCGGGATACCATTCCCTCAGTTCACCGATTCTTCTGCCGTTGGCGTAACGTTCCGTCTTTTTCTCTTTCCCCTCTTCGTAATACTCCACAAGCACGCCGTCCAGCTCCCCGTTGGCCGCGTAGGGGACATCCCGGGAAGGTCCTCCGGCCGGGTAATATTCCCGGAACAGCCCGGTCTTTTTCCCCGCGACATAGACCCCTTCCTCCTTCAACAAGCCGTCGTCATAGCAGGCGCGGTAAGGACCGTTGAGAACGCCGCTCGTATAATTTTTTTCCTCCCGCAGTCTGCCGTTTTCATAGTAATGGCGGGCAGGGCCGTCGATTTTGTTGTCGCGCCAGGTTATTTCCTCTTTCATGGCGCCGTTTTCATAGAAAAACTGTTGAAGGCCATCGGGTTTTCCCGCTTTGAAATTTTCAACGGCTTCGGGTTTTCCGTCGGGAAAATACCGCTGCCATTTCCCTTCTTTGACTCCCAGCGCGTAATTCCCTTCCTGTTGCAGTGCTCCGTCGTCATAATACCATTTTTGCGCGCCCTCAAAGACGCCCGCCTTATAGTTGGCCTCCCGGACCAAGGTTCCCTCGTCCGTATACCATTTGAATTCTCCCTCGGGTTTTCCCTTGGCATAGCGGCCCGTAAAGGTGAGAATCCGGTTCTCGGGGGCAAATTTCTGTGTATTTCCGTTCAATACGCCTTTGTCGTCATATTCCTCCACCGTTTTCAGATTGCCGTTCTCGTAGTAATAATTCCAAAGACCGGTCTTGACGTCGGCCGTATAGTTTCCCTCAAACATGGTATTCCCGTTCTCGTAATACCCCTTGAAAATTCCGTCCATTTTTCCGTTCCGGTAACTCTCCGACAACTTCGGCTCACCGGAAGGATAGCCGTAGAGCCAATCGCCGATCCGCTCTCCCCGGGCGTAAGTCCCTTCGGACAATCTGCTCCCGTTTTCATAATACCAGCTCCAAACGCCTTCCTTGGCCCCATTGGAAAAAGATCCCTTCGCCTTCTGTTTCCCGTCTTCGTAAAAAGACTCCGCTTCGGAAATGGGAACGCCCTTGTTGTAGAGTTCTCTGTGACTGATGGCGTTTTTTCTGTAGTACCATTCCCACAGGCTGTCTTTTTCCCCGTCCTGAAATTTGCCTCTGGACAATGTTTCCTTCTTGGCGTAAAACAGCGTGAATTCCCCTTGAAACTTGTCGTCTTTGTAGGTTCCGCTTCCGCGCAAAGTCCCGCTGTAATCGTAAGTTTTCCAGGCGCCGTTTCTCTGCCCGTTCACATATTCGATTTCCTGTTCTTTTTTCCCGTTTTCATAATAGCGGATGGTTTTTCCATGCAGCTTCCCGTCTTTGTAGGATGCTTTGGAGGAAAGATAGCGCTTTCCTTTCGCGTCGCGCCGCGTCCTTTTTACCACGCCCGAATAAGGTATATTCTTTTCCACGTGATACAACAGGCGGACGCCCTTTTCCTCCCGTTCTTCCAAGTGGAATACTTTCCAGAAACAGGCGGAAAAAAGCAAGATACAAGCGAATGCCGACAAAACTTCCCGAATCCTTGTTTTCATCCTTTTCATGAGATCCCCTCGCAAGAACATTTTTTTCGAAAACTTTTCATTTTCAATACTATTATACCATATTTTGTCAAAATCGAATATTATAAAATTTTTACGGCTCCTTTTCCATGTCGGCCGTATTTTTTTCTTATTCCGTTGCAAAAATATGATAATGATGATACAATTTATCTTGATATTTCTATTCTTTTCGCCGGGAGTAAACGATTCGGGCGTAAAACGATTCAATTTTGGAGAAATATTATTTTTGAAATCGTTCATTGGCAATGAACGATTTGAGTAGGCGATCTGAAAAAAAATTCGCCCATTGTCAATGGGCGATTTAAAGTGCTTTCTTGAAGCATAATATTCCTCGTCAAATGATTTACAAACTATGCGACCGCTTCTGATAAATCAAACTTTCGGCAACTCCAAAATCAGATCCTTTGATTTTCCCGCTTTGAGGATATAGCTGTCCGTATCGTGGCCGAGAATGTCCCGGACGCGTTTGGCGCAGCCGATGACCCTGTCGAGGTCAATCCCCGTCTCTATCCCCATTTCCGAAAACATATGCACGACGTCCTCCGTCGCGACGTTTCCGGCCGCTCCCGGGACGAAGGGACAACCCCCCACACCCGCGAAGGACGTGTCAAAGCGTTTGATCCCCGCGCCCAGACCCGCGATGATATTGGCCATGGCGAGCCCCCGTGTGTTGTGAAAATGGAGCCACCACGTAACTTCGGAAAATTTCTTTTTCATTTCCATGCAGATGTTGTAGACCTGGTTGGGAACCGCCATG
>JAISST010000017.1 GCA_031272945.1 Fusobacteriaceae bacterium | reverse complement strand
GCCGCATTTCGTCAAAGACTTTGGCGCATTCCTTGAGGTTGTAAACGATCCCTTCCATGGTCGCCCGGACCAGATGGGCCTGCTCATGCTTCATGCTGAGACCGAAATATACGCCCTTGGCGTAGGGATCCAGAAAGGGGGTCCGCTCTCCCGCCAGAAAAGGAATCATGATGAGTCCTTCCGAACCGGCGGGAATCTTTGCGGCTTCGGCGTCCAGTTCCCCATAGGAAGCTTTTTGTCGCAGCGCTTTATTCTTGAGCCAGTTGAGCGCGCTTCCGCCGTTCAATGTCCCGCCCTGGACGAACCAGCGTCCGGGAAAGACGTGACGCCAGGTCTGTACCCGCATTTCTATGTCGTAAAGAGGCGTTTCCACAGCCGTTGCCAGCTGGGAGCCGGTGCCGATATTGCAGGATACGATCCCCTCGTCCACGACACCGTTTCCCGTCAGTTGCGCAGCGGAATCGGCGGCGCCGTATACGACCAGGGTCTTCTCCGAAAAGCCGGTCTCCGCCGCCGCCTCTTTACAGACGGGGCCAGCGATATCCGCGCTTTCATAGATGTCCGGCCAGATTTCTTCCCGGAGATCCGCACGCCGGATCAGTTCCCGGCACCAGCGGTTATTTTTGACCGAAAAGGCCAGCGTCGCGCTGGCATCGGAGTATTCCGTCCCCACAAGGCCCGTCAGCCGCAAGCGGATGTAATCTTTGGGCAACAGCACATGGGCGGTTTTTTCATAGGTTTCAGGTTGATTCCGTTTCAGCCAGAGGAGTGTTGAAATCATCATACCCGCCGCGGGCTGGTTGCAAAGTTCCGTCTCCATCAACTCCGCCGCCAGGGCTTTGATGTCGGAAGCTTCCCGGGCCGAACGCTGATCCATCCAGATGATGGCTGGCGCCACCGGTCGCTTGTCTTTCCCCAGCGCCACGAGGCCGTGCATTTGTCCGGAAAATCCTATGGCCGCAATGGCTTCCGGCGGGACCTTCGCGCCCCGGAGCGCTTCCGCCGCAGCCGCCTTTACAGCCTTCCACCAGGCTTCGGTATCCTGCTCGGCATAGAGCATCCGGGGGGTTCGTATGTCGTACCCCGCCTGCCCGAGACCGACGGCGTCGCCCTTTTCACTCATAATCAAGACTTTGACGCTGGATGTTCCGAGGTCTATCCCCGCCACATAGTTCATTTTGTTCACCTGTGTCTCCGTTTTAAAAGATGTGTTTGATTCATTCCGTTTTTTTTCACGACAATTTCATATTACCCCATGAGTTTGGATTTGTCAATACAACAAAATTTTTTACGGCGGAGCGGGTATGACCTTCCCTCAGCTATGGCCCGGAAACAGATTAGTATTGACATTAGCTTAACAATATTCTACAATATATAAAAAGCATAGGACGGTGATCATATGGCGCAAACAACAATTAGTGTCAGGATGGATGAAGAAGTAAAGAATGCCCTTGAAGAATTTTGCTCGGATGTCGGACTGAACATTTCTGTGGCTATTAATCTGTTTGCGAAAACTGTCATTCGCGAACAAAGACTGCCTTTTGAGATTTCTTCGCGAAAGAAAGACCCGTTTTACAGTGTGGAAAATCAAAAACGACTTCTGGAAGCAAAGCAAAGAATGGAAAAAACCGGCGGTACAATACATGAATTAATCGAGAGTTCCGATGATTAAGGCGTGGGATGACTTTGCATGGGAAGAGTATCTCCATTGGCAAAGCGAAGATAAAAAAACGCTGAAGAGAATTAATAAACTGATCCAGGATATCGACAGAAATGGATATCGGGGGATTGGAAAACCGGAACCATTGAGAGGAGATCTATCAGGTTATTGGAGCAAAATGGCCTCACACAGCCCACAGGGGAATCACTTTATGCTCCCCCTGCAAAGGCAGCAATTCACTTGCCGGGCAAATAATTCCGCCCGCCCCGATTTTTATGCCCGGGATCGCGGAAAGCATTTGAAAATGGCGGATATCGCCGGCCGAGGGATTGACGGTCGCCTTGATCTCCATGGGAAAGAGCGTGTTGTCCTGGAAAATGATCAGATCAATTTCTTGCCGGTTTCCGTCCCGCAAGAAATACAAATCCGCTTCTTTTCCGGCGTTATGATAGCTCTTCAGGATTTCCGCCACGACGAAAGATTCAAAAAAACTTCCTTTCATGGCGCCCGAAAACAGGGTTTCCGGAGTCAGCCAGCGGGTCAGATACGCTGCCAATCCGGTATCCATAAAGTAGAGCTTCGGCGTTTTTACCGCTTTGAGGATCGCGTTGTTGAAATACGGTCTCAGCAAATAGACAATCCCGTTGGTCTTGAGGATAGAAAGCCATCTTTTGGCGGTCGGTTCGCTGATGCCGACATCCCGGGCGAGAGAGGACAGGTTGAGGAGCTGCCCGGTCATGGCGGCGCAAACGCCCATAAATTGCAGAAACTGCATTTCATCGACCACTTGCGTCAATTTGCGGACATCCCGTTCGATATAGGTTTTAATGTAATCCGAATAATAATTCTGCCAGTCGATTTCCGGGTTTTGAAACAGCTCCGGAAGACTTCCCCTGTGGATGATCTCCCAGGTAGATTTTAGCGGCAAATCAATTTTGCTTTTTTTTCGTTCCGACAAATAGTCGGCCGTCGGCAAAAACGGGGTTGACCAGGTTTCGTTTCGCATTTCCCGAAGCGACAGGCCCGTGAGTTCCAAAATACCCGCCCGGCCGGCGAGGCTTTCCGTCACATTTTTCATGAGTTCAAAGCTCTGGGAACCCGTCAGAAAAAAGGCGCCTTTCTGCTTATTCTTGTCGAGATATATTTTAATGTAAGGGAACAATTCCGGGACATATTGCACTTCGTCCATAAAAACCGGCGGCGGATTCAGTTCCAGAAAAGCGCCCGGCTCATTTTGGGCGGACCGTCGGATGTCCAGATAGTCGAAAGTGATCTTCGGCAAATCCGGAACGAGGTTTTCCATCAGGGTAGTTTTTCCGACCTGCCGGGGTCCGGTCAGGACTACGGCGCCTTTTTCCCGGCCGCGCTTCCGGACAGCCTCTTCGATGTGGCGTTTGATATACATGGGGGCCTCCTTTTTTATGATAATTCAACATTCAATATTAGAATATCATAAATTTTTTCTCTTGTCAAGGGAAACAGGGCGCTTGCGGTTGCATTTCTCTGAGTCCTCTATGTCTCTGTGTGAAAAATGCTTTGATTTTTTCCATATCCAATGGCGCCTATTTGAAGAAAACCATTGATAAATCCGGGGATTTGTTGTAAGATGAAATGGAAATCAGAAGTTCCATCCGCTGATCCGTCAAACGGACAGAAACATTTTCGGAGGTAAAACCATGAACATTCAATATGAAACCGCGGAAGCCCTGCAAAAATTTGCCGACCGCATCCGCTATTGCGCCATCAAATCCATGTATGCCGCCGGAGGCGGCCACGCGGGGGGCGTCCTTTCGCTATGCGAATTGATGGCGGTCCTTTACGGTTCCGTCATGAATTATGATCCCGCCAATCCCCGGGACGTCCACGCCGACAAGGTCGTACTTTCCAAGGGACACTGCGGTCCGGTTCTGTATGCCGCCCTGGCCCTTTCGGGCTTTTTTCCCGTATCGGAACTGGACACGCTCAACAAAAACGGCGGACGCCTGCCCAGCCACTGCGATATGAATAAAACCCCCGGGGTAGATATGACAACGGGATCGCTGGGACAGGGGGCCTCCACCGCCGCGGGCATGGCTCTGGGCAAAAAATTGCAACGGCGGAAAGGGAATGTCTTTTTGGTCCTCGGAGACGGAGAACTCAATGAAGGGCAGGTATGGGAAATGGCCATGTTCGCCAACCAGCACAAATTGGATAATTTGATTACTTATATAGATTGGAATCATCAGCAACTGGACGGCTATGCCGACGCCATCTGCCATATGGGCGATATCGCCGCAAAATTCGCGGCCTTTGGCTTTGAAGCCTCTGCCATCGACGGACACGACCCGGCCTTGATCCGGGAGAAAACCCTGCGGGTCCTTTCTGAAAAAAACGGCGTACCCAAGTGTATTGTCCTTGATACCGTAAAGGGCAAAGGCTGGAGCGTGACCGAAGGCCGCACAGGCATCCATCATATCGCAATCGACGCGGAAATGATGGCGGCGGCCGAGGCCGAATTCACAGGGAAGGTGAACTGAGATGAGACAATACGACGTGGATATGCGGAGGGCCATGGCCGATACGCTGATTGAACTGGCAAATGAAGGCTGCCCCGTCTTCTGGCTCGACGCCGATCTCGTAGCCTCTTCGGGCATGGGTAAATTTCAAAAGGCCTTCCCCCACAAGATCATCAATTGCGGTATTCAGGAAGCCAATATGCTGGGGGTCGCATCCGGTCTTTCGGAAGAGGGACTCATTCCCTTCGTCCATTCCTTCGGGGCCTTCGCCAGCCGGAGAATCGCGGATCAGATTTTTGTCTCGGGCGTCTACGCCGGACAAAACATCCGCATTATCGGAAGCGACCCCGGCATAAGCGCCGGTCCCAACGGCGGGACCCATTGCAGTCTCGAAGATATCGGGATTCTTCGCGCCATGCCCAAAACCGTCATACTGGAGCCCTGCGATCCGATCCAGCTGAAGGCGCTTTTGCGGGAATCCGTCATGACGAAGGGGATCTTTTATTTCAGACTTATGCGAAAAACAAAAGATCAATTTTACGACAACGACGCGAAATTCAAGATCGGGAAATCAAGTCTCTTCCGGGACGGCCAAGACGCCGCCATCATCACGGCGGGAAATATCTGTCTCAAGGAAGCGGTCAAGGCCGCGGACGAACTCCGTTCCTCAGGGATAAACGTCCGCATTATCGATATGTTTACGATAAAACCCCTGGACGTCGAGGCGGTCCTCAAAGCGGCCAGGGAAACCAAGGCAATTGTTACGCTTGAGAATCACAATATAATGAACGGCCTGGGCTCGGCCGTGGCCGAAGTCCTGGCCGAAAGCCGCGTGGCCATCCCCTTCGCGCGCCTGGGCGCTCCCGATTGCGTCGGAGAAGTGGGAACCCCGGCGTATTTGCTGGAAAAATTCCAAATGGACGCCCAGGCCATTGTGGCGTGGGTGAAAAGCCTGTGAGGGGATGAGGGAATGCGCGGTCGATTTTGCGAGCCGATTCCGGTATTAGAGAATTGATTTGCGCGGTGAGTTGTGGTATAATTGGATTATAGAAACCACAGAGGAGGGCGGCAATGGGAACGTACTTGAACCCGACCAATGAATTGTTCAAGATGACAAGGGACACGGATCCCTATGTAGATAAGTCCGGCCTGATTGCGGAATTGAACCGGATGATCCATACCAGTAACCGCTGGGTTTGCGTCAGTCGCCCAAGAAGATTCGGCAAGACCACAACAGCAAATATGTTGAACGCTTATTATGGTATCGGGAATGACTCGGCGGAATTGTTTGAGGATTTGGCAATCTCCAAAGACGCTTCTTTTGAGAAACATTTGAACCGGTACAATGTCATTTTCCTTGATATCGCAAATTTTTTCAGTAAAACAAAATCCATCGACAAAATGATACAAACGATTATCGCTGAATTGACCCAGGAATTTTCTGAAACGTATCTGGATATCCCGCAGAGTGTGACATCCGATTTTACGAAATATCTGAACACGATATTCCTGAAGACCAATATCAGCAATATTGTGATCATCGATGAATGGGATTGTATTTTCCGGGAAAAAACCGATGACAGCATATCCCAGAACGACTATCTTGAATTTCTCAGGACACTTCTCAAGGATCAACCCTATGTTTCCCTTGTTTATATGACCGGGATTCTGCCCATCAAAAGATATGTCTCCCATTCCGCGTTGAACATGTTCAACGAATTCACCATGATTTCTCCAAAACAGTTTGATAAATATGTTGGCTTTACCTCAGACGAAGTCAAGGCGCTTTGCGCACGGTTTGGAATGGATTACGACGAAATGGCGGCATGGTATAACGGCTACAGCTTTCCCAACGTCCCTGAAGTGTTTAATCCCCGTTCGGTAGTGGCGGCCATACAATTCAGATCTTATGAAAATTACTGGGTCCAAACCGTTTCCTTTGAAGCGCTTAAAATTTACCTCGTAATGAATTTTGGCGGTCTGCGTGAGAGTGTTGTGAGCTTGCTTGCCGGAGAGAGAATTCCAATTGATACGTCGGGCTTCACAAATGATATGGTTTCGTTTTCAAGTAAAGATGACGTAATGACGTTGATGATCCACTTGGGTTACCTTGGATTTCAAAAAAACACAGGTGAAGTATTCATTCCCAACAAGGAAATTAACGATGAGTTTATTACGGCGATAAAATCCGCCAAATGGGATGTGGTTGTCAAGACTGTCAGCGCATCGCGGGAGTTGTTGAACGCCACATGGCGCAAAGACGCAAAAGCTGTCGCAAAGTACATTACGGCTGCCCATGAAGAAACTTCCCATCTGACATATTCAGACGAGAACGCCTTGTCTTATACCATTTCATTGGCCTACTACGCGGCGAGAGATCATTATATCATCTTGCGTGAAATGCCCGCAGGAAAGGATTATGCCGATATGATTTTTTTACCGCGAAATAGCAGTTTGGACAAACCCCCAATGGTTGTGGAATTGAAATGGGATAAAAGCGCCGAGGGGGCTGTTGAGCAGATACGAGAGAAGAAATACCCCTCCGCGCTGGAAGGACATGCAGGGAAAGTGCTTTTGGTGGGGATTAATTATGATAAGAAGACGAGGGAGCATACGTGCGTTATTGAGGAATATGAGCGGTAGGGGGCGTGCTTCTTTGATTTGACCTTATCATACACTGAAAATTGAAATAATACAAAAAAAGAACCGACGTTTACCCCGTCAGTTCTTTGTGTTACCATGAGTAACAACGGTTTTGTTCTACCTTATGAATATTATACACCAAAAACTTAAAAAAAGCAACAAAAAAAGCGGGTCTATGAAAAAAACTCTGTAAATTTAAGAAAATCCTTTGTAGGAACGACTTCCTGTGATAAGATAAAATAAAATAGGAGGTCGTTTTTTATGGAAGAAAAAATTAAGAAAACCAG
>JAISST010000147.1 GCA_031272945.1 Fusobacteriaceae bacterium | reverse complement strand
AAGACCGTTCCGAAAAGAACCCCGCTGGCCCCGCCGGTCTCTCTGAGAAAGGTCATGCCGCAGGTATGGAATACTTCGTTGACGGTATTGAAATCCCGGGCGCGCAAGGCTTTGAGCACGCCTTTCATGCCCGCCGCCATCCCGGTCCCGTGGTCGCCGTCGCCGATTTTATTGTCGATCTCCGTCAGAAACTCCTCTTGGGCGATCAGTTGCTCCGCCATAAAGCAGAACATTTCCTTTGCTTCGCCGGCGTTCATATTCTTTTCCCTCCCCGGAGACGCTCCCGGATGAAAAGCGGGGATTCGCAAGGGGCGTCATAAAAAGGCGCCAGCGTTTCGTCGATTTTCAACAAACTCAGGGAAAAGCCGCCCGTACCCTGCGGGCAGAAAATATTTTTCAGATCCGCGTGATAGAGGGGAAGGCCCTTTTCCGCAAAGTAATCTCCCGTTTCCTTGGCGACGATATGCATTTCGAGGCAGGAAGTAAAGCCGAATCCATTGATGAGGAGCGCATAGGATTCGTCTTTTTCCCGAAGGGGCAGATCCTCCGTCAACAGGGACAGCATTTTCCGGACAATATCCCGGGCGGGGGCCAACGGTTCCCGCAGGATGCCCGGCTCGCCGTTAAAACCCATGCCGTATTCCATCATGCCCGGCGGCAATTCAAACATCGCCTTTCCGTTTCCCGGATAATACCCGGGGCTCGTGGTGACGCTGATGGTACGGATATTCTCCGCGGCGCGCTTTGTGATCTCCGTACATTGATCAAGGTCAAGACCCGCTTCGCTGACGGCTCCCGCGATTTTTACGGTCAACGCGATCCCCGCCACGCCCCTGCGGTTTTCTTTGCGCCGGAGATCGCTGGCGACGTCGTCGTTGACGAATACCGAGCGGGTACGGATATTGTCCAGCCCCGCAAGTTCTCCCACAAGCTCAAAATTCAAAATATCGCCCATGTGGTTTGTGCCCACATACAAGACGCCTTTTTGATGGTACAGGTTTCTCGTCACATCCAGAATCGCGATGGCCGGAGGCGCCGCATAGACATTGCCGCAAACGAGGGCGTCGGCGAGACCTTCCCCCACGTAGCCGAGGCACCAGGGCTCATTTCCGCCCCCGCCTCCGATGACGACGGAAACTTTTTCCCGCGTCGCGCGTTTTTTCAGTCCCCCTTTCGTCCCGGGGATTCCTTCAAACAGATCCCCGTACAAAAAGAGATAGCCGGCCAGCATATCCTCCGTCATATGTCGGGGATCGTTGATAATTTTATTGATTTTCTCCGCTTTATCGGTCGCCATGGATTCACCCGCCTTTGCCGCTTTTCAATGTTCTTGATCCTTGGACCCGGGACGTCCCGGCCGGTCAATTTTCATAATCTGACACGCTTTCGCTTTGTTAGGTATTATAGCAGTTCAAAGGGAGTTTTGCAAGATTTTTTTTGATATTTATGGTGTTTTCGATCAAAAAAGATAATTTTCAAACAATTTCATCCATATTTTTACAAAAAATATTACAAAAAATGAAAAATACCCCTTGACATTTGCATGAAATTGTCTTATACTTTTAGAAACTGTGTGAACCCGGGCGGAACGGAATCTCAGAAAATGACAAGAACGGAATCACAAACTATTACAATAATATAAAGAGGAGGAAATATGAGAAAAACGTTTAAAATCTGTTTGGCAATGTTGATGCTTTGCGGTATTACGGCTTTCGGCAGCGGAAAATCGGCCAAGAAAGTCGGGGAGTTGAAGTTCGGTTTCGTTGTGGGTTCCTTTGAACACGTGTTTTATCAGCTGATCCAGCAAGGGATAGAAGCGGAGTGCAAAGCCAAAGGCGTAGGGACCTATACCGTCCTGGACGCCAGTCTGGATCCCGTTATTGCCACCTCCAAGGTTGAAAACCTGACGGCCCAGGGCTGCGACGCCATCGCGCTTGCCTGTAACGACGCCGCGGGCGTAAAACCCGCCATTGAAAACGCCGACAAAGAAGGCGTCAAAATGTTTACCTTTGACTGCACATCCCAGTCCGACGCCATCAACTGCTTTGTGGGCACCGACAACTACAAGGGCGGCATCCTTGGCGGACAGGAACTCGTTCGCCTGACCAAAGACGGCGACACCGTTGCCATCATCGGCTTCCCGAATCCCTCTTCCTGTATCGACCGTGAAAACGGCGCCCTCGAAGTTTTGGCTAAAGCCAATCGGAAAGTTCTGAAAGGCTACGACTACAAGGGCGACGCCAACGAGGCCCAGAAGATTATGGAAACAATCCTGACGCAGTATCCCGACGTGAAAGCGGTATTCTGCGTGGGCGACCCCGCCGCCACAGGCGCGCTGGCTTCCATCAAAGCGGCCGGCTCCAACTGTCTGATCATCGGATTTGACGGCAATCCCGAAGCGAAAGCGGCCATTTTGGACGCCGAAAACGGGAAATACTGGGTTTCCGAGATTTCCCAGGATCCGAAGCAGATCGGCGCGAGGATTGTCGATGAAATGATCAGTTACATGGAAAGCGGCAAGGTATCCGCCAAAGAAATCTTTATCGAGCCCTATATCATCACAGCGGCCAACGCGAAAAACTGAGCGGATAATTTACGAAAAAGAAAAAGGGCTGTTGGCGCATTGCAACAGCCTTTTCTTTTCAGCACATCAAGGAGGCGCCATGGAACCTGTATTGCAGGTCAAAAATATTTCCAAATCTTTTCCGGGCGTGCAGGCGCTGACAGACGTGACGATGGATTTTTTCTCCGGCGAGGTCCATGCCCTCGTAGGAGAAAACGGCGCGGGAAAATCCACGCTGATCAAGATTATTTCGGGCGTATACGAACCGACGGCGGGAAAGGTGATCCTAACGGGAAAAGAAGCGCGTTTTGATTCTCCCCGGGAGGCTATCGCCTCGGGCATTGCAGTGATTCATCAAGAACTGAGCATAGCCAAAGACCTGACCGTCGCCGAAAACATCTGGCTCGGCCGCGAAATGCGGACAAAAAGCGGTTTCCTGGATCGTCGGCGCATGAACGCCGAGACGCAAAAAATACTTGATTTCATGAAAGTCCATCTCAAAGCGACGCAAATCGCCGGTAAACTCAGCGCCGCTTCCCAGCAGATGATTGAGATCGCCAAAGTGCTCTCGCAAAACGCGCGCATTGTGATTATGGACGAGCCTACCTCCTCTCTTTCGGAACATGAAATCGACGCGCTGTTCGAGCAAATCCGCATCCTCAAGGAAAAGCAAGTCTCGGTGATTTATATTACGCACCGTCTGAAAGAGCTGTCGGAAATCTGCGACCGGGTCACGGTCCTCCGGGACGGACGGAAAGTCGCTACGATGATGGTGGCCGACGTGACCCAGGCGGAAATTGTGACTTCCATGGTCGGGCGCAAAATGGGAGATTATTACCATAAACGCGCCCATACCCGGGGAAAGGAAATGCTGCGGGTGGAAAATCTCACGCGAGCGGGGGTGTTTTCCGATGTTTCCTTCACGGCCTACGCCGGAGAGATCCTTGGCTTTTCCGGCCTCGTGGGCGCGGGCCGCACGGAGGTCATGGAGTCCGTTTTCGGCGTGACGGAATCGAGCGCGGGCAAAATATTTGTGGAGGGAGAAGAGGTCAAATTTACGGAACCCAAACAGGCCATTTCCAAAAATATCGGCTTTGTAACCGAAGACCGGCGGCGCACGGGGTTGCTCCTGCAAAAGAACATTGTGGAGAACACCTCGCTACCGAGTCTTCCTTTCAGGCAAAAACGCCTGGGTTTTGTAAACCGGCGCTGGGAAAAGGAAGCCGCCGGAAAATTTATGGAAAAATTGAGAATCAAAGCGCCGGGGATGTACACGATCCTCAGTACCCTTTCGGGAGGAAATCAGCAAAAGGTCATCCTCGGGAAATGGATGGCGGCCGATTCCAAAATTCTCATTCTCGACGAACCCACCCGGGGCATCGACGTTAACGCCCGTTCGGAATTTTATACGCTGATGAACGATTTTGTCGAAAGCGGCGGCGCCATTGTCATGATCTCCTCGGAGATGCCCGAAGTGATCGGCGTGGCCGACAGAGTACTCGTCATGCGGGAAGGGAGAATTTCCGGCGAGCTCACGGGGGAACAAATCACAGAGCATAATATCATCAAACTGGCGAGCATCACAGATGAGCCGGATCTGACGCCGGGGAGCAAAGGAGAGGGAATGGAATGAATATGGACAAAGAGAAAATCAAAAGTTTTATCGGCAACAATATCGTGGTGGTTGTGCTTGTGCTTCTGTGCCTGGGCTTCGGCCTTGCAAACGCGACGTTTTTTACCGGCAAGAATGTGACGAATATTCTGGGACAGATGTGCATCAACCTGATCCTGGCCGCGGGGCTGACCTACGTCATCATATTGGGCGGCATTGATATTTCCGTCGGCTCTGTGGCGGCGGTGGCAGGCGTCATATCCGCCTATGCGGGGCTGCGTTTTCCCGATATGGGCGCGCCCTTCGCCATTGTGATCCTCGTGGCAAGCGGTGTTGTCACCGGTTTTGTCTGCGGGTTCATTAACGGCTATCTGATTGCCTATCTCAATGTAATCCCCATGATCTGCACGCTTTCCACAATGACAATCTGGCGGGGGGTCTCCTTTATCATCACGGGAGGCAAGCCCGTCTACGGCCTGCCCACCTCCTTCGCCTATCTCGGGGCAAAACGCGTTTTTGCCACCGAAAGCATGCCCAACGGAGCGATTCCTGTCATCACCATCTTTACGGTCATCGTTATTGTGATCATGCACATCCTGCTGTCCCGCACGGTATTCGGGCGCCACGTCTTCGCTTCGGGCTCCAACAGACAAGTGGCCCATCTGAGCGGAATCCGGGTCAAGCGCGTCACCCTTGTCTGCCATATATTATGCAGCATCATGGCGGCCCTGGCCGGTGTCTGTATAGCGAGCAAGCTCCAGAACGCCCAGCCCAACGCGGGGAACGGCTACGAGATGTTCGCCATCGCGTCGACGGTCCTGGGGGGCACGAGTCTCACGGGCGGCGTCGGCAGCGTAGCGAGAGCCATATTCGGCTGTTCCGTAATTGCTGTCATCAAGACCGGCATGGACTTGATGAATATTTATTCCTACTGGCAGAATGTGGTGATCGGCGTCATCATCATATTGGCGGTGGTCCTGGACATGACGCAAAAGAAGGCCTCGAGATAATGAAAAGCAATTCATATTACATGGCGGTGGATATCGGCGGCACAAAAACCGCCGCCGCTTTATTTACGCCCCGGGGGGAGATTCTGGATGATATTGTGCTGACTGTAAAATCCAGAACCTTTTCGGGCGAAGAGACCGTTTACCAAGATACAAAAAACCTGTTGCAGGATTTGCTGGCCGGCTTTGAGTTGCGTCCGGAAAATCTGGCGGGAATCGGCGTCGGAAGCCCCGGTCCTCTGGACAGCAAAAAAGGCGTCATTATACACGCGCCCCTGATGGGCTGGCGCAATTTTCCCCTGAGCGATCGTCTGCGAAAGGACTTCGGACTTCCCGTGGCCCTGGACAACGACGGAAACCTGGGCGCTCTGGCGGAGCAACGACGGGGCGTCGCCAAGGGATTTCAAAACGTGATCTATATGACAGTCAGTACCGGTTGCGGCAGCGGCATTGTGCTGAACGGAGAAATCTATCACGGGCGAAATGACGGCGCCGGGGAAATCGGCCATACGGTCTTGTTCCCCGAGGGCCTTCCCTGCCCCTGCGGGTCCAGCGGCTGCTTTGAGCAATACGCCTCGGGCACGGCCCTCAACCGGACCGCCAGGCGGGATCTCTCCGCCGGAACAGAAAGCCTGGTCCTTTCCCTGACGGGCGGGGACCTCGAAAGAATCGACGGGAAGATTTTATTGGAAGCCGCCGAAAAAGGCGATCCCTACGCAAGATCCCTCTACGAAAAAGAAGGTTTCTACCTGGGAATCTCCGCGGCCAACTGGTTTAATCTCCTGGACCCCGATGTCCTGGTTTTGGGCGGCGGCGTCACAAAGGCGAAAGCGTTTTTCTATGAGTCCATGATGCGTACGTTCCGGGAACGTTGCATTCAGCCGGTCAATGATGACCAGATCCGTTTTTCGGAAATGAATGACAGAATCGTATTGTACGGAGCTTTTTATTTGATATCAACAAGAATATAAATGCACAGGCAGACGCCGGCGCCCATATCGGCGCAAGGAGGATAAATCAAATGGGATTGGCAACATTAAAAGAAGTTTTGGCCGGAACAAGGGCCATGGGTTACGCGGTAGGCGCCTTCAACTTTAACGGCTATGAAGACGCCCAGGGAATCGTGGAAGGCGCCGTCGCCAAAAACGCCCCGGTCATTGTCATGGCCTCGGTCAGCGCGGTAAAATACATCGGCCTCCGTCAGACGGCGGGTCTCGTCAAAGGGATCGCGGAATCCGTCAACATCCCCGTATGCCTGCACCTGGACCACGCCACAGACGTCGCTCTGATCAAAGAGGCCGTCAAAGCAGGTTTTACTTCGGTCATGATCGACGCCTCGGCAAAAGACTATGAGACAAATATCCGGGAAACAAAGGCCGTGGTGGATTTCGCCCGGATCTACGGCTGTTCCGTGGAGGCGGAACTCGGAAAAGTCGGCGGCAAAGAGGAAAACATCGTCGTAGCAGACGCCTCGGCCACATTTACGGACCCCGCCGACGTGACCCGCTTTGTGGAGGAAACCGGTATCGACGCTTTAGCCGTAGCCATCGGCACGGTCCACGGCTTTTACAAAGCCGATCCGAAGCTCGATTTTGAGCGGCTCGAAAAAATCGCGGCCCTGACGTCCTGTCCTCTGGTGCTGCACGGCGGCACCGGCGTTCCCGTGGAAGATTTCAAAAGATGCGTCAAGAAGGGCATCAGCAAGATCAATGTGGGCACGGAACTGAAGGCGACGTTTTCCGACGCGGTCCGGAAAGCCGTGGCCGCAAACCCCGAAAGCGAGTTTGATCCGCGCAAATATGTGGGTCCGGTAAAACAGGCCTGCGCGGAAGTCGTCAAAGGAAAAATAGACATCTTCGGCTGCGCCGGAAAGGCCTGGCGGGTATGATATGAACGCGGCGCTGATCACAAGCGGGGGCGATTCCCCCGGAATGAACGCCTGTCTCGCCAATCTCACAAAGGAGCTCTGCGGGAAAAACCATGAGGTATATGGCTACAAGGGCGGATTTTGCGGTATACGGGACGAAGACTACAGGCGCCTCGCCCCCCGGGATGTGCAGGATTGGTACAAATTGGGCGGCACCATGCTCAAGGCCGGCCGGATGCCCGAGCTGCGGGAGGAAAAATGGCGGGAACTCCTCGTGAAGAATCTCCGGAAAAATCAAATCGACGTCCTGATCGTCATCGGCGGCGACGGTTCTTTCAAGGGGGCCCTGTCGCTCCACGAGACGGATCCCGCGCTCACCATTGTGGGAATCCCCGGTACCATTGACAACAACATCTACGGCAGTGATTACACCATCGGCTTCGATACGGCTCTGAACACCCAGACGGCCTATATCGACCGGATTTCCGATACGGCGAGTTCCATTCCCGGAAGGGTGTTCTTTGTGGAGACCCTGGGCGCCTGGGACGGCTATCTGACCAATTCCTCGGTACTGATGGGTATGGCGGATTTCGCGGTCCTTGTGGAAGCTCCCCTCGCCAATGAGGAGATTTGCGCAAGAGTCAAAGCCTGCCTCGAAAAAAAGGAAAAAGACTATGTGCTCGTGACCTTTGCCGAAGGGGCGGAACAAATGTTTTCGGCGGCCGAATATGTGCGCAAACAATTGGGGGTCAATTTGAAATGCAACCTCCTGGGCTTCGCCCAGAGAGGCGGATCCCCCACGGCCATGGACCGCCTTCACGCGGCGGGTTTCGCCAAACACGCCGTAAAAGCCGTCGAAAGCGGCCGCAAACAGGGATACATCGTATACAAAAACGGAAAATACGATTGTTTGGACATCGCCCTGGCCGCCCGAAAAAAAACCTTCGATTGGTTTGAATTGTAAATCCCCCGCAGGCGCCGGTGTCCACATCGGCGCAAGGAGTCCCCATGTTAGCGGAAGAAAGAAAAAAATTGATCTGCGAGCTGACCAACGAGAAAAAAGCCGTCCGGATCACGGAGTTGAGCCAGCGCTTTAATGTGACCCACGCCACGATCCGGCGGGATCTCGACGAGCTGCAAAACGAAAACAAGCTGCGCCGTACCCACGGAGGCGCCGTGGCTTTGTATCCCGTGGCCATTGATTACGTGATCAGCGAGCTCTCCCAAGTCAATCTCGATAAAAAACAACGCATCGCCGCCAAAGCCTATGACACCATCTTTGACAACGATACGATCCTGATGGACGGATCGAGCACGGTCCTGGAATTATGCCGGCTGATCGCCGCCGGGGATCGCAAGCGGCTCATCGTCCTCACCAACGCTCTTAGCGTTTCCACGCTGCTGGCCGGAAAGGAGGGCGTGACGGTCATCATCATCGGCGGCGAAGTGAAATACCACATCAACTCCGCCGTCGGAAAAATCGCCGAGCGCACGTTGCGCGACATCCGGGTGGACAAAACCTATATCGGCGTCAACGGCATCGATCTCGAATACGGCTACTCCATCACGAATTTCGACGAGGCCGCCGTCAAAAAAGCCATGATCAAATGCGCAAAGCAGGCCTTTGTGCTGGCGGACCACTCCAAGTTCGGCAGAAGCTATCTCGCCAAAGTGGCGGAACCCGAAGGGGAGATCGATTATTTGATCACGGATTCCCGTCAGGCGGAATTTGACTGGGAGGCCCTGCAGGAAAAAGTCAATCTGATCACAACGGATGATTGAGGGAAGATCGCGGCAATCCATAACAATATACGGAATATATTAAAATTATATATAAAATAAATTTGCAATTTTTCTAAGAATTTGATATGATATTGACGTGGAACAATGACAGTTTGTTTCTAGTACCCATGGTTC
>JAISST010000101.1 GCA_031272945.1 Fusobacteriaceae bacterium | reverse complement strand
GGGGATCAATTCTCGCCGAATGCTGTTTCGCGTGTAGGCGACATCTTCGTTGGTCCTGTCTTCGCGCCAGGGAATATGCGCTTCCGTCAAGTAACGCAGGATCTCTTTTTTTCCGATATGAGAAACGGGACGGATGATGCCGTTTCCCGAGGGAATTCCTTCGAGACCTGCCAATGACGCGCCGCGGATGAGCCGGAACAGAAAATTTTCGATCTGGTCGTCCCGATTGTGGGCAAGGGCGATTTTGTCCGCCTGTTCTTTTTGCAGAATCTCTCTGTAAAAGGCGCGCCGGACGTTTCTGCCGGCAGTTTCCACCGAAAGCTTTTCCTTTCGGGCCAGGGCCCGTACGTCGGCTTTGAGACTGAAAAACGGAAGTCCACGGGTTTCGGCGTATTCGGCGGAAAAAGCTTCGTCGCCATTTGCTTCCTCTCCCCGCAGCATGTGGTTCACATGGACGAGGATCAAAGAAAAATCCAACTTTTCCCGACAGGCCAAAAGCAACTCCGTCATAAAGACGGAATCGGCTCCGCCGGAAAAGCCGACGACGATTTTATCTCCCGGGTTTATCATATTTTCACGTTTGCGAAGATTCTCGACTTCTTCCCGGAAATTCATATTCTCCCCAACGGTGATCTGGATAAATTATAGCGCATTTTTCACTTTTTTTCAATGAAGATTTCATTTTTTATTTTTGTTTGCCGTGTTTTGGTTTTTTTTGTTCTGATTCTGAAATTGCAGATGCTCCTTGTAGGTCTTGCTGAAGAAATGTCCGCCGTCCCCTTTGGCCACAAAAAACAGATAGTCCGTGTCGGCAGGACTCCAGGCGGCCTCGATGGAGAGGGCGTCGGGATTACAGATGGGCGCGGGCGGCAATCCCTCGTTCCGGTAAGTATTGTAGGGAGAATCCACCTCAAGGTCCTTGTAGAGGATTCTCTTTTTCTCATAATGGAACACAAAATTGACCGTGGCGTCGGAAGCGAGCTTCATTCCTTTTTTCAAACGGTTGTAAAAGACCGAGGACATCAAGGGTTTCTCGCTGTCCAGCATGGCTTCCCGCTCCAGGATGGACGCCATGATCAGCTTCTTATAAAATTCCTTCTTGTCGGGCCAGTTTTCCGGCGGGAAACGGCGCGTAAACTCATGGAGGATCGTATCGACGACGATGTCCTCTCCGGCGTTTTCCGGAATAAAATACGTCTCGGGATAGAAATAGCCCTCGAAATTCCCCTCAGGGGTCTCGTAGGGAAAACTCTCCCGCTTCTTCATCAGGGCCTCGAAAAATTTTTCCCGACGGATCCGCCCTTCCTTTTCAAGGTGATTCACAATCTGTTCCAGCGTATAGCCCTCGGGGATCGTCAGCTTGAAGATCCGGTCCATACCGTGTTCCAGCAGATCAATGATCTCGATGACGCTCTTTTCCCCCTGGATGCTGTAATAACCGGCTTTGATCTTTCTCCCGCCGTCCCGAAAGTATTTGAGGTACAGACGGAAGGGCAACGAACGCGCCCCCGGCAATTGCTGGAGCGAGCGGATCAAAGGGACGCCGCTCTTGATCTCCAGAATATGCGCATATTGGTTTTTCCCGGTCACGGCCATATAAAAATACGCGGCGGCAAGAATTCCCGCCACAAAAACAGCTGTCACCAACGCGCGAAAAATTTTTCCCATCCTGTCTCCGGATTACCCTCTCTGTTTGGAACCATGGGCCCTGAAGTTCCGGGACCCTCCTTTGTCATGCCAATTTACGCCCACGCTCCGTCTCGCCCCGTGGGCGGCGGCAGAGGTGGATTCGGCTGTCTTTTCCCGTGCCTTCTGGATCAGGGGGCGGCCCCGGCGGTCTCTTTTGAATACGTCCAAGATCGCTTCCGCTTCCAAAAAGGGTACGGAAATAAAAGAAAAGCTGTCATAAATTTCGATTTTTTTGATGTCTCTGGCGTGAACCCCGGCTTTTTCGGTAATGAGATCCACAATCTTGCGCCCCGTCATGTCGTCTTTTCGTCCGAGACCCACAAAGAGCCTCACTTTTCCGCTTTCTTCCAAGTGGATGGAATTTGTATTGATGTCGGCGTAGCTGCGCTCATCGAGCACATCTTCGTAGGAGTTTTTGAGCAGCGCTCCCACGATGCTGACGGCGTCGTTTGTCTGCAGCAACTCCTCGGCGATCTTCTCATAATTTTCCGGAAGTCCCGCATCCAGAATGCGGTTGATCTCCTCGGTCAACCGGGCCTTCCGGACTTCGATGACGTCCCGGGCCCCGGGGATGCTCTCCCGGCGGATCTCTGTCTTGACGATCCGCTGGATCTGCAAAAGCCTCCTGTATTCCTGGGGCGTGATAAACGTAATGGCGATGCCTTCCTTTCCGGCCCGGCCCGTTCTCCCGATCCGGTGCACGTAGGATTCGGCCTCCTGGGGGATCGAATAATTGATTACGTGGGAAAGTTCGTTGATGTCAAGGCCTCTGGCCGCGACGTCGGTCGCCACGAGAATGTTGATCTTTCGTGCCTTGAAGCGGTTCAGCGTATGTTCCCGACTGCTCTGGGTGATGTCCCCGTGGAGCGCTTCCGCCCCGTAAGAACGGTCGTTCAGCTTTCCGACGAGATCGTTGGCGTCGTTTTTCGTGCGGCAGAACACCAGACCGTAAAAGTCTTCCGCAAGGTCGATGATCCGGCAAAGGGCCTCAAACTTGTCCCGTTCGTGGACTTCAAAGTAGATCTGCTCGGCGAGGTCCGTCGTCAGTTCTTTCGATTCCACGGCCAATTTTTCGTAGCTTCCCATATATTTTTCCGCTATTTTGAGGATGCCCTGGGGCATGGTGGCCGAAAAACAGAGCATACGTTTGTCGGGGTTTGTCTTGCCCAAAATCAGCTCTATGTCTTCCACAAAGCCCATATTAAGCATTTCATCGGCTTCGTCGAGGATAAAGAACTTCAAGCAGTCAAATTTGAGGATTTTTCTGTTCAAAAGGTCTATAATCCGTCCCGGAGTCCCCACCACAATATCAACCCGGCTTTTGATCTGCCGGATCTGAAACTCAATGGACTGCCCGCCGTAGACGGGAATGACCTTGAGCCGCCGGTTGGGCGAGAGACTGTTCATTTCTTCGGCCACCTGCAAAGCCAGTTCCCGGGTCGGGGTCAGGACCACGGCCTGGATGTCTCCGGTCTGCTCAAGGCGCTCCAAAATGGGGAGCGCGTAGGCGGCAGTCTTGCCGGTCCCCGTTTGGGCCTGACCGATCAGGTTTTTGTCCCCGTTCAAGAGAGCGGGGATCACAAGACGCTGGATCGGCGTCGGGACCTCGTAGCCTTTTTTCGATAATGTGCGTAGTATTTTTTCTCCCAAGCCCAATTCTTCAAATTCTTTTAATAATTCCATTTTTCTCCCTTATTGTCTTTTCTTGGATTTGTCTGATTATTTGGATCTCATGATTTGAGACTATGATTTTTGTGATTGTCCTGTGGTCGTGATTTGTGATCATGATTTGAGGTCATGATTTTCATTTCCGTTTTCCCAGATCTCTTTTTCGTCTTCTTTTGGCGCCTCCCCTTTTTCTTCTCGTTCTTCTATACTGATTTCTTCACTTTCCTCTTCATCGTCCGATTCCGTCTCTTCGTCTGTTGTTTCTTCATATTCCGCTTCTTCGCAGTCCGCTTCCCCTTCGGCCGCGCCTTCTTTGGGAATCCGGTTTTGGTTTCTCTGGGCGATCAGGAGTTTTACCAGAAGCCAGGAAAAGCCTGCCAACAGTATGCTGATACCGGTGATGATAATGGCGTCGGCCGCGCTTTGTTCTCCCGTCCCGAATTCCGGGGGGAATTCTTCCCAGCTTTCATCTTCGGGATCGATGACGTCCCCTATGAGAAAGTTTATGTTTTCCATTGTCTTTCCCACTTCGGCCGGGTCTCTTTTCTCTCCGGTCCGGAGCATTTTCTTAAGAGCTTCCCCGTCTTCCAACAGTTGCGGCGAACGCAGGCTTTTGTAATCCTCTGCGCCGTAGCAGAGCCGGTAGCGGCCGCGTCCCGTCGTCGCCCGGAAATACAGGCGGTCGGGGTAGAAGCGTCCCTGCATGGCCATGGCGTTGATTTTGCCGAAGTCGCCGTTTCTGTTGACAAATTTGATGTAGAGTTTTCCGGCGCTTCGTTCTCTGTCGAGGGGTATCTCCAGTTCTTCCCGTCCGCCCGAACGGAAGAGTCGTCCCCTGGACAGGGGATTTTGCAGAGCCGTCCGCGGCAGTTCGCCGTCATAGACGGCATAGTCGCTGTCCACTTGCGTATAGGAGTACAGCCGGATGCGATCGACTGGCATCTGCCCCGTCTGGACCTGCAGGAGCGTCGCGTTGGGTTCGTTGTCCACAGCGCCGTAAGTGACGTCGGCGAAGTTCAAATAGGCGTAAATTTCCGGCGCGTCCCGCACAAATTCTTCCTCCAACTGGAGCTGCGCCCCCGAGAGGTATTTCTTGTGGTTCCGCTCCGCGCCGGGCGGCGCCTCCACTTTGATCCAGGGATAGACGCCGGTTTCAAGAAAAAAACTCAGTTGGTTGTCCTTCAGGGAAAAAGCGGAGGGGGTCAATGTTTCCCAATTTTTCCCGTCGGCGCTGGACTTGATCGTAAAATCCTCCCCGGGAAAGGGCGCGCCTTTGTCGGGCGTATCCCGGAGCTTCAGTTGCAGACGGTTGCCTACTGGAACAAGCCCCGTTTTCGTCTCCTCAAAGCGGATCACAATCTCCCTCGGACCCTCCTCGGGCTTGTCATCCTGGCGAATCTCCCCGGGAAATGTCCCCGTGATCTCCCGGACGCTTTCCTCCCGGTATTTTTCGAGGATCCAGGGGATTTCCTTTCCGTTGGCGTCGTAGAGCGCCATATCCCGGAAATCTTCCCCGCTTTTCCGGTACATGTCCTCGTTCAGATAAATATACTGGACAGAGTGGCTCCCTTTGACTATTATATCATTATAATAGCCAAATGCAAACACTCTGCTCAGGCAGGTCATAAATAACAGCAGTCTCAAGCTAATTTTTTTCATCGTGCGCGTTCCGTTTTTTCCGTGCTTCGCAGAATTTCCGGGCAAAGACGCGGGAGATTTTTTATTTTTGAGGCGTGTTTAATAAAAGTTCAATTTGTTCTATTTCAGCGCTTACATCGGCCGCCGTTGTGTCCAATAATTTCTTTCCCTGCTGGAGATAGTCCCTGGCCCCCTCTTCCATGCCCAAAAGCGCGTAAATCCTGGCCAGTTGCAGCTGCGTCCAACCGGGATATTCCCCTTTCCGGGTCATTTCGAGATACAGGGCGACGGCCTCCTCATAGTCCTTGTGATTGCGCAGGGCTACGCCGAGATTGTAATTGCTCCAGGGATCGCCGGGCGAAAGCGCCAGCGCCCTCTTGTATTCGCCGATTGCCTGTTCCGTTTCGCCGAGCCGGTCATGGCTCCAGGCGATCTTCGAGTAGATCCAGGCGTCCTTCCTTCCCGCTTTCTCGGCGTTCCGAAAATAGGCCAGAGCCTCCCGGTAATCCTCCACCATGCCGTAATCCCAGCCCATTTCCGAATAGAGCCAGGCGTCGGCGCGGCCTGCGCTTTCGGCCCGATGCAGATAATCGAGGGCTTCCCAGAACTGTCCCAGCGCCCCGTAGATTTTTCCGGCCTGGGAATAAAGGGCTGCGTCGCCGCCCATGGCTACAGCCTTTTTCGTGTGATCCAGCGCTTTTTCATAATCGGCTTGCGGATCGTAATCTTTTTCTTTTTTCCGAATGTCGGCCAGGAGATCGTAAGCGGAACCGAGTTGCATGTGAATCCAGCGATCCGCCGGCGCCTGGGCCGTCGCTTCTTCCAGAACGGCGACCGCTTCTCCGGCTTTCAGTTGATTGAAATAGACAAAACCGAGAGCCTTCAGGATCCAGAGATCTTTTCTACCCAATTCCCGCGCCTGTCTCAGGGCGGACTCCGCCTGGCGAAAATCCTTGACTTTTACAAAATCATAGGCCAGACGGCAGTAGAGGTCTTTGTTTTTGGGTTCATTCCGCGTCACTTGCACAAGACTTTCGAGGGCCTCAGCGTAATTGCCCTTCAATTCCGCCGCCGACGCTTTTCCCAAGAGTTGCGCGTTTTCCTTTTCCTTTTCGCCCGCGGGGACGAAGCCTTCGTATTGCCCCTTGGTATAGCCGCTCATGACGCTGTCGTCATAAATCCGAAACGCGAAAGCGGGACGGGATTCCGTCCATAAAAAAGCCGCCGCAATGATGATCGTCTGAAAAATTCTCATGCTTCCTTCCTTAACGTCCTTCAGGATAAATAGATTCGGGCGGATTTGAGGAGCGTTTCGATGACCTCGATTTTTTCCCGCACCTCGGGAGACGTGGGGTCGAGATATTTCTCCACTTCCCCGAGATAGAGCTCCGCCTGTTCTTTTTCATGCATTTCCGCGTAAATCCGCGCCAACTGTAACTGCGTCCATCCCTTGTAACCGCCGGCCTTCTGCACATTTTCGTAGCAGAGAATGGCCTCCTCATAGTCCCCCGAGCGCTCATAGGCCTGGGCGAGATTGTAGAGAATCCAGGGGTCGTCGGGGTCCAATTCCCGCGCTTTCTGATAATAAACGACAGCCTGACGGAAATCCCCGGTCTTCTCATAACTCCAGGCAAACTGGGAGTAGAGCCAGGCGTCATTTCTCCCCATCTCCTCCACTCTCCGAAAATAGGCCAGCGCCTGTCCGTGATCCCCCGCGCCGCCGAGGTTCCACCCGATCTCCGAATAGAGCCAGATGTCATCCCGTCCGGCTTTTTCGGCCTGATTCAAGTATTTTAGAGCCTCCCGGAAGCGTTCGAGATTGCCCAGGATCTGCCCGATCTGGGACAGCAGCCAGGGATCGTCGCCGCCGGTCTTGTCTTTGGCCTTAAATGAGTATTCCAGAGCCTTTTCATAATCGCCGTTAAGGTTGTATGCCCGGCCCATCTGCGTATAGAGCCAGTCGTCGGGTTCTTCCATTCCTTCCGCCTTCGTAAAATACTCGAGGGCTTTTTCCGGGTCCTTCAGCTGCATACAGGCCCAACCCAGCTCCCGGTTCAGCCAGAGGTCGTCCCGGCCCAATTCCGCCACTTTCAGAAGCCAGGTCAGTTCCTCCTCATAGGAGCCCGCGGCGCCCAGATTCCAAGCAATTTCCGAATAGAGCCAAATGTCTTCCCTGCCCAGATCCCGGGCCCGATATAAGTAATGAAGGGCTTTTTCCCTGTCGTTTTTTCTGCTGTAGAGCCAGCCGAGCCGACTGTTGAGCCAGATGTCGTCCCGGCCCAGTTCTTTGGATTTGAGGAAGTTTTCAATACTGGCGTCAAGGTTCTCCAGGCGGTTGTACGCTTCGCCGAGCTCCGAATACAGCCAACTGTCGTTTTCTTCAAGGGCCAGGGCCTTATGGAGGTATTCCAATTCCTCCTCATAGCGTTCCATTTGCCCGAGGGTCCAACCGATCTGCCCGTAGACCCAGCTGTCAGCCTCCTTGGTTTCAAGGATTCGCTGAAATTCGCCGAGAGATTCTTCATAGCGCTTGAGATTTCCCAGATTCCAGGCCAGCTGCCCGTAGAGCCAGGGGTCCACGTCGTTTCCGGCCCGTTTTTCGGCGGCAATGGCCTTCCTGAGCCAAACGACAGCTTCCTCCTCCCGTTCCCGGGTTCCCAGCACCCAACCCAACTGTCCGTAGACCCAGGAGTCGCTCCGTCCCAGTTCTATCGCCCGGATCAGGTATTCTTCCGCTTTTTCCAGTTCTTTGAGCTTTATGAAATTGAAAGCCAACTGACTGCTGAGACTCGCGGTCTCCTCGCATTTATCCAGCACTTTTAGAAGACCGTCGACCGCTTTCTGATATTCCCCCAACTTTTCCCAATTGTTGCAGATCTCCCGCAGTATGCAGGGATCCTTTGTTTCGTCAAGGGACCAGGCCAGTTCCAGCGCTTCGAGGGCCTCCTGATTCCTGCCGACCTTATCATAGTTCCACCCCAGTTCAAAAAGCGTCCAGACGTCGTCGGGAATCAAAGCCCGGGATTTTTCAAAATATTCAATGGCTTTTTCATAATTTTCAAGGCCGCTGTAGGAGTATCCGACCCGATAGTACCAGAATCTGTCCAGATCCTTGTAGGGTTCGATCTCCAGGAGCTTTTCCAGCGCCTCCTCGAAACGGCCGAGATTGTTCAAAGCCCGGGCCAGTTTCCCCACGATCCGCCAGTCGTTCTGATCCTCCACGGGGAGGGCCGCGATCTCGTCGACGACCTCCTGATGTCTGTCCGCCTCATGGAGCCCGTCCAGTTTTTTCAACAGATCTGTTTTCCAGCTTTCCGTCATCATGCCTTACTCCTTTCCCCTCTTCCTTCCGATGTTTGTATCCCTTCAGTCCGTATCACCATGTTTTCGCAGCAGCCCCACGCCGTCTCCGAAAGGCAGCAGGACGAAATCGTCGCCGCCTCCGTACAGAGCCCCGATAAAGGCCTCCAGTTTTGTGACGATTCCCTTGTAGCGTTTCGGATATTCCCGATACAGATATCCGCGAAAGAGCAGATTGTCTATGACCACAAGGGCCTCCGGGTTCAAAAGCCCGTAACAGGCCTTGAAAATATCCATATACCGGCTTTTGGCCGCGTCCACAAACAAAAAGTCAAAGCGCTCCGGAATCCCCGGCAGCAAATCAAGCGCGTCGCCCCGAAGGGCTTTTATGTTGGTAAGATCGCAATCCCGGAAGTTTTGCGCGGCCCTTTCGTATTTTTCCGGATCTTTTTCTATCGTACAGAGAATTCCTTGGCGTTTTTCGATTTCCTCCGCCATCACAATCCCCGAATATCCGGTTGCAGTCCCGATTTCAAGCACATTTGTAATCCGGGAATCACGCAGCAGAAAGCGTAAATACTCCCTTACTTCCGGGGAAACAATGGGGATCCCCTCGGCGAGGGCCTCGGATTCGAGGATCGCCAACTTTTCGGAAAATTTGGATTTATGCGGGATGGCGGACATCCGCTCCCGGAGGTAATTGTTGGCTTCGCGCAATTCTTCCAACATGGGGGTTGATTCACCTCGGAATGACAAATTTGAATAATTCGTAGGGACCGGGCGAATATTCGCCCCTGCCACTGCGGGTAAACCGCACGCCCTTTCCTGAAATCCGCGGGATAAACCGTATTTCATTTTTTTATCATTTTCGTTTTATCATTTTCGCGAAATAGAATCCGTCCAGGAATTCTTCCCGCCAGTCTATTGTAAAGCCGCCGTATTCGTCAAATAAGCCCGAGACCCCTTCTGGGATCATCAGGGATTCCGGATGAAAATCCGGATGATTCGCGAAAAATTTTCCGATTACGTCGCCGTTTTCTTCCCGCAGGAACGTGCAGGCGCTGTAGAGAAGCGTCCCGCCCGGCGAGAGGGCTTCGGCGCAGGCGCTTAAGATATCGTATTGCAGAAGGGGCAATTGCGCCATGTTTTCCTTTTTTTTGGAATAGAGGCTCTCGGGTTTTTTTGAGATCACGCCATAGCCGCTGCAAGGGACGTCGCAGAGTATTTTCGTAAAGCGCTTCCCCTGAAGGGGGATCTTCACAGCCGAAAGGTTCACGGGCGTCGCGTTTCTGATCCCCAAAAGGGCGCAGGTCTCCCGCAAGAGCTTCATCTTGTGGGGATAAATGTCGAGAGCCGTGATTTCCCCCCGGTTTTCCATGAGTTCCGCCAACACGGCCAGTTTGCCGCCCGGGGCGCTGCAGGCGTCCAGGACGATGTCATCTCCACGGGGATCAAGGTTTTTCGCGGCAAGATACGAGGCCGCGTCCTGAGCCGTGATCTTTCCTTGGGCAAATTCCGCCGAATGGAGAAGCCCGCCTCCCTCCACATAGTAGACGTCGTCGATTTGTCTCAATATCGGTATTTGTTGCTGCTCTAAAAGTCTTTCAAATTCCGGGGCCGAGTATTTGAGCCGGTTCACCCGGTAACTCATGCGGGGAATTCGCTTCAGGCGCGAAAGAATCTCCCCGTAGTCAGCGGGGGCGCGCCGCTTGATATCTTCGTAAATCCATAGAGGACAAGAATAGTAAATGTCCTCCCGCTCCCGACGAATTTCCGCAGGCAGCGTTTCCTTTTCCCTCAAAAAACTCCGCAAAACCCCGTTGACGAAACGCCCGACGGGGACGCCGAATTTATGTTTCGCAAGCTCCGCCGCTTCCCATACGACGCCTTTGTCGTCGCTGCGCATGTACAGGAGCTGGTACAGGGAAATCAGGAGCAAAAGGCGAATCCAATCCTTGGGAGCCGTCTTCGTTTTCCTGGCGAGGATTTCGCTCAGGAAAAGCCGACGACGCAAAACGCCATAAAAGACCTCTGTGATAAAAGCCCTTTCCCCGGGAAGAAATTCTTTTTCCCGAAACGTCTGATTCAGCAGAATGTTGGAGTATTTTCCCTCCTCCACTTCCCGAAGCAGGCGGATGATTGTGTCTTTGGTCGTCATGGGGTCCCCTTTCCGCAATTTACCAATCAGATTTCCTGGGTATATTATACACCATTTCGGCGCAAATTGCAATTTTTATCGGGAGGGGGAAAAGCCGCCCGCCTGTGATAAATAACAGGCGGGCGGCTTTTCGGTATATTTTATCTTGTTGCTTTGGAGGGACTCTTTCATGAATGGAACAATGATTTACTCAATTATTATGGCAGGACGTCTCATAGAGGGATCGATCGAATTATTTTGACCGGGCGTATGTTCATACGCCCCTACCATTGCGGGTAAGGTGCGCGCCGATACGTGTATATTGATAGACAGTCGGATCAGACAGATTATTATCGTGCAATCACATCCTTACCGCGAAATTCATCCCATACCGCGTGCTGTCCATGGACCCTTCGGTCCGGGTTACGTCGAGCCCGACGCTGACGCCGGTTTTCGTTTCATATTTGGCCTGGGCCGAGATCTTGACCTCGTTGCGGCCTTTATCCGGGAGTTCCAGGGCGTAGTAGTCGGCGCTTGTTTCGGCGATCTTCATTTGGTTGGGGCCGTCGTAGAGTTTCCCTAAATCATGGGTGTAGGTCAGTTTGCCGCTCAAGGAGAATTTCCCGTTTTTCGTATATTTGCTCCCTGTGATGTCGGCCCCTGCCCCGGGTCTTACGATCTTGAAATCGGCTTCCTTGAAGGCCAGTTCGATGCCGTCGCCCTTTTCCTTGAAGTCTTTGATCTTGCCGTAACCCAGGTCAAAGGTGGCGAAAAGGCCGCCTTTAATCAGGCCCGAGGCGCTTGTTATTTCATAGCGCAATTTGTTTTGCACTTCGCCGACGGCGGAATAGTAGTCGCCTTGATTATGATAAGCCACGCCGCCCAATTCAATCTTTCTCGTGGTCTCGTGGCGGTTGACGCTTGCCGTTCCCTGTACGTGCCATTGGATTCGGTTGTTTTTATCCAGGGGGCGGGAATAGCCCGCGCCGCCTTCCAGGGTATAGATTTTTTCTTTACTGCCGAAGTCAAAGTCGAAGTTCGTCACCCCGAAGGCGAAGTCCCACCAGGCTCTTTCATCGGTTCTCCGGATCGCGTATTCCTTCAGGGCCATGAAACCCGCCGTCTTATACTCATAGTCTTCCACGCCGGCATTGGGGTCTTTCGTATCGCCTCCCGCTACCATGGCGCCGATCCGCATATTTTCTTTCGTGTAGAGGCTGTTTTCCCGAAGGCCTTCTCTGGTACTTTCTATGGTATCCTTGACGTCCAG
>JAISST010000054.1 GCA_031272945.1 Fusobacteriaceae bacterium | reverse complement strand
GGATTGATATGACCAGACTTCGTGCAGGAAAAGAAATTTCCAGACGCTATCGCAACCGGCGAATCGTAGAGTTCCTGAAAGGAATTGACCTCTCCGAAAAGCAGTCAACCGGAATTACGAAAATCTTGAACGCGCTCAGACGAAACGGGTCGCCCGCCCCCGATTTCGAAACGGACGCCGAACGAAACCATATGATCACGACTCTCTATATCCATGAAGGATTCCGGCTGGATGAAGTGACCGGGCGAAGAAAGATCGTCGTGAATGGAAACACGAACGCCGATAAAATTTTGACAGAGAATTTGTCAGAGAGTTTGACAGAGAGTTTGACAGAGGTTTTGTCAGAGAAAGAATGGGAAGTGCTTCGGCTTATCCGAAAAAATCGTGCGGTTTCATCTGCGGAAATGGCGTTGCAAATCGGTGTTACACGTCAAACAATATCGAACCGCATCAGGAAATTGAAAGAAAAAAATATTATCCAACGCAGAGGTTCCGATACAAAAGGATATTGGGAGATCGTGAGAGGACCTTTCGATTGAAAGCTTAAAATATATACAATAACTTTTGCTCGGCGACCCCGAAGGGACCGCCGAGCACTTTTTCAGTGTGGGCGGGTCGCGGGCCGAAGGCCAGCGATCCGCCCGGAGATCGCACGAAATCTGGTGAAAGATCGTCGTGTTTTGTTTTCTTGCAATTTTTGTCCGTATCATGTATAATTGAGGAAAAGATGGAAAACAGGAGACTCCATATGAAAAAAATCGTGTTACTTTTCCTTATCCTATATTCATTCATCACCCATTGCCGCAACATCGCACCCGAATTCCCGTCGCCGCAATTTCCATCTTCCCTCACGACACACATCATCACGGATCACGCCCTCGGCGACGTCCCCGCCGCAGTTGTGGCGGTTCCGGAACTTTGGAAATATGAGGGCAAAGTAATCTGGTCGGAAGAAATCTGGGCGAACCCCGCAAACGTAGGCTTTATGGTGCAATCTCCAACCGGAGAAGCGGCCCTTGTCTACATGTCGCCTCTTCGCTATTTTTATTGCTACAAAACCGGTCCCGAAAAAAACGTGGAAGGCATCGGCCCGGACACGATGGTGGACGGGCTTCGTTTTCGGATACCTAAAACAGCGCTTGAAAATGCCATGGAATATTTCGCCGCAGGATTTCCCAATGCCAGATTTAATGTTCTGACAGGCAGAGATGACCTCACCCATTTGACCAATGAACTGAATTCCCGATGGTCATCAATCAACGCCCGTTACAAGGCAAACGTCAAGCCGCCTGTTCCCTCTTTTCTCAGGGAGGCGGCGGGCGATACCCCGGAAGCCGGTATAAGAGTCTTTTCTCTCATCTGGCAAGCCGATCTTGTAAATTTTTCCTTTTCCGTTAACGAAAAGAACTATGACGCAAAGGCTTTTGCGTTTCAATTCTCAAGACCCTTTGTTCTTGATGAATACGGCGACGATAAAAGGCAGCTCCTTTACTCTTATTGGGATGTCGTGGTCATGTTGATGTTTGCTCCGGAAGGTCAATTCGAGGCTTACAGGGAGGATTTCACAAATATCGCGGAATACAGTTCCGTAGATCCCCTATGGTTCCGGGCGGTTTCGGGCGAACGGGTCCACGGGCGCATGTCGGCTGATTTTACCTTCGCGGGAGAATTTGAAAAGGAGCCTTCCAAAGAAGAATTATTCGCACATTATACAAAAAAATACCATGACTATCGCAAAGATCTTGAATACAACTATATTGAGATTGAAAACAACTCTCTGCTGTCGAAAATTCAACGAGGCTACGGAAAACTCCTGATCAACCCCCATGATGCCGCGATGCTTTCGAATATCAAAGAAATCACTCTGGATTTGCACGGGGCCTGGACGGGAATAGAGAGATTGAAACTCATAAAAACCGACCAGGGCTTCAAGGCGGATTATAACGGAAGCACCATCCATGAAGGAAATAAAGAACAGTGGAATCAACTGCTGCAATCTATCGGCGATTGCAATGTTTTACAGTGGGAACGGGGATATATTGATTCCGCTGTAGCGGACGGGCTGCGCTGGCAGTTGAGCATTGAATTTCAGACCCGGGCGCCGCTTGTGATCCAGGGTCAAAATGACTCTCCCGCCGAATGGATGCAATTTTTGCAATTATTTAAGTCCCTCGGATTCGAGCCCAAAGCAATTCGGTTATAAGAATAAGGAAAAACAAACAGAACCGGTGGAATTGAAAAAATCAGAGAGGAACGAAGAAGGAAAAATGAAGCTGCGTCCATTTACAGATAAGGATATCCCGCTTTTCAAAAAATGGCTTGCCAAACCGCACGTTGCCAAGTGGTATGAACGTCCCGGCGATTGGATTCACGAAATCAATAATCGTCACGGCGAATTCGGCTTTATCACGCATCTGATCGCTGAAGTCGACGGCGCCGCGATCGGATTCGGGCAGTTTTATGATATGTTCTACGGTCAGCGGTATGAGGACTGCCGTAAAATAGAGGCGCCGGGTGAGAGTTTTTGTATTGATTATCTCATCGGGGAGCCGAAGTATCTGCGTAAAGGCTACGGAAAGGAACTCGTGAGTTTGCTCACGAAGCAGGCCTTCGCTTGCGGGGCTAGGCGGGTTTTTGGACAGGCTGACCCGGGAAATATCGCCTCCCGCAAGGCCCTTGAAGCGAACGGCTACGTCTCTGACGGAGAAGATTATGTGAAGGAGGAAAAAATATGCCAACAAAAAAACAAATCTCAGCAAGCCTGTACGGTCATGTCGTCGGGGACGCCTTAGGCACGCCCGTGGAATTTGAACCGCGCAAGGCGCGGAGATCAAGACCCGTGACCGACATGATCGGGTACGGGACATTCAATTTTCCGGCGGGCTCCTGGACCGACGACACCTCCATGACCCTAGCCCTGGCCAAAAGCATCGGGGATAAAGGTACATACAACGCCAACGACGTTTGCGAGAATTTTTCCAGATGGCTTGAACGTGGAGAATTTGCCGTATTCGGCAAGGCCTTTGGCGTCGGTCGCACTTGTTATGGCGCGATTTTAAATTACTGGAGGACCAAAGATCCGGATACCTGCGGGTTGTGCGGGGAGATGGACAACGGAAACGGCGCATTGATGAGGATTTTGCCGATGGTTTTTTATATCCTCACAAAATACGGCTTGAATCAATGGAAAAATCCCGGGGCCATTAAAGAATACCACCACTGCGTCGCTCTGACACATGCCCATCCGCGCAATTTAATCGCCTGCGGCGTCTATCTTGCGATTATTGATAAAATCGTTGCGGGAGGCAATCCCCTGAACGATTGCATTGAGCGGGGCATCCTGGAGGCGCTGGAATA
>JAISST010000029.1 GCA_031272945.1 Fusobacteriaceae bacterium | reverse complement strand
GTAGGCCTCGTAGAGCTCCACCATGGTGAATTCGGGATTGTGTCTCGTGTCCATGCCCTCGTTCCGGAAATTTCTACCCATTTCATATACTTTTTCAAGGCCGCCCACAATGAGCCGTTTCAGGAACAATTCGGGAGCGATCCGCATGTAGAGGTCCATATTGAGCGTGTTGTGATGGGTGATAAAGGGTCTCGCGTTGGCGCCGCCCAATATGCTGTGCATAAGGGGCGTCTCCACTTCCAGATAGCCGCGCTTGTCCAGGAACTCCCGGATGCCGCTGACGATCCTTGTCCTTTTGATAAAGGTCTCCCGGACGTCCTTATTCATGATGAGGTCCACATACCGTTTGCGGTAGCGGATTTCCACGTCCTGCAGACCGTGGTATTTTTCGGGAAGCGGTCGGATATTCTTGGAGAGCAGCGTAAATTTCAAAACCCGCAGCGTAAGTTCCCCCGTGGTCGTCACAAAGAGTGGTCCTTCAACGCCGATGATATCCCCGACGCTGATTTTTTTCACGATGTCGAAGACCTCGTCGCCCAAGGCGTCTTTGCGGATATAGATCTGGATTTTTCCCGTCAGATCCTCCAAATCCGCGAAATAGACCTTTCCCTTACCCCGGAGCGACATGAGCCGCCCGGCGGTCTTGTAGGTCACGCCGTCGTCTCCGGCGCCCGCCATGAGATCCGCGATCTTATGCGTGCGTTCATAGCGTCCCCCGAAAGGGTTCACGCCCAGGCCCCTTATTTCCTCGACTTTTTTCCATTTTTCCGTCAGGATGGGGTCTTTTTCAATGATGTCAAAATATTTTTCCACTTTTCACTCCTTCACGTTTCTTTTTTAGTCCAGCGTCGCCAACAGCGCCGTGCTTTTCTGGCTCCAGGAAGAAGCCGGGAAGCGTTGCCGGATATAGGTCAGGTAATTCCGGCATTCGGACAAATTCCCCAATTTCTGGGACGTAAGCCCGAGGTTGTAGTAGAGTTCCGCCTGCCTGTCGGCCGTCTTTTCGCTCAGGAGCGCCGAGCGGTAATTGTTCAAAGCAACCTGGTATTTTCCGGTGTTGTAGTTGCACTGCCCCATATAGAAATAAATCCGGGCCGTTTCCGTATAATTTTTGTTGACAGACAGGGCTTTCTGGAAGGAATCCAGCGCCTGGGCGTAATTCCCGCTCCGGAAGCTCTGTTCCCCCGCGGCGTAGTATTCCTTGAACGTCTCATAGTTTTTCGCGGCCAGTTGCTGCAAAGGCGCGGCGCCGCCGGGCGTCAGCGTACTCGTTGCGGCGGCCGGGGTTTCCATGTTGCCGCTCAGATAATTCTGCCCCTTTGCGGCGTCTCCGTTTTTCAGGTACCAATTGCCCACATAGGTCGCGATCCGTTCGTCGGGCGTATCCTTGTAGACCTGTTCCAGATATTCCGCTTCTCTTCTTGTCACGGTATCTTTGGCCAGAAGAATATTCGCCACCTTCTCATTGGTCGCCTTGTCCGAGAGAGAATATTCGAGCAGGCTGCCGTCTACGGCAATGTCAAAGACGCCGGTTCCGTAGAGGGCGTCCGCCACGGTTTTCCGCTCGCTGGCATAAAAGGAGGCGTATTTTTTGATGAAATTATATTCGCTGCGGACGGTTCTCGCGTCTTTGGTTTCTCCCGCCGCTTCCAACAACTTCAGGGAATTCTCTTTTGTATGGGGGCCGTTGGGAAATACGATTTTGTACAGCGCCACGCTGTCTTTCAGATTCACGTAATTTCTGTTCTCATAGCTCAACCGGACGATCTCGTAGAGTTCCCCTTCTGAAAATTCATATTTGCTCGTATTGGTGATGGTGATCCTTCTGTCTCCGCGGGTTTCCGTCACATTCACCACAAAATCCCCCTCATAGATACTGCGGAAAATGAGGTTTGTCTTGATTTTCTTCAAGTCATAGGAAGAGTTCGGAGGACTCGACAGCATTTTGAACGCGCTCTCTTCCGAGGCCAGGGGGATATAGAGATATTCCCCGATGTAGCTGCTGACGGATACCAACTCCGTCGATTTGAGGTTTGTCCTGCTTTTGTTGCTCTTCATGTCGTTGGATAATTCATCCAGGATTCTCGTCGGGGTCGTTTCCGTCAGGGTGATCCTTTCCTTGGGCAGTTTTTCTCCGGCGACGGGTCTGGAAATTCCTGTATAGACGGGAACCGAACCGGTACGGGTTTTGCCGCCGGTGCAGCCGATGATCAAAAGCGATATGAGTGTTGCGCTGAATACTTTAAGATTCATCCTTCCTCCATTTTCATCAATATATTCTTTCGTGTCTGTCCAACCTGCCTGTTTATTTCCATGTTAAAAATAATCTTTGTCGTCGGCCTCATACAAGTCGTCGATGATATCTATGGCTTTATCTTCCTTGTCATAATAATCGTCGTCATCCGCGAAATTGATCAGATCTTCATCGGGGTGGTATTCGTCCTGCCAGTAAGCCAATACTTCCGCGGCCTCTTCATCTTCCACAAGCTCTATGTCTTCTTCGTCGTCGTCATCATATAAAAATACGTAATAATCCCCGTCTGAGGATTCGGCTATAATGTAGTAATTGTCTTCGTATTCTACATTTTCCTGTACGTGAAATTCATATTCATCATCGTCAATTGTGTAAAAGAAACTTTCGCCTTGTGAGTACATACTTTTCCTCCTTAACAATATTACTTTATTTTTTATAATATTTTTCTTATTTATGGTATTTCCCGTTGTTCAGAATGCTGAAACAGCGATACAGCTGTTCCAAAAGGATCAGGCGCATCAGTTGATGCGGAAAGGTGAAATCGGAGAAGCTCAGACGCAGATCCGCCGCGGCCTCCACTTCTTCCGTCACGCCGTTGGAGCCGCCGATGACAAAGAGGAAATGGCTGTTTCCCCCGGTGATCCATTGCTCCATTTTCGCCGCAAAGCGCTCCGAAGTCAGCCGCTCGCCCCGGATTGCCAGCAAAATCCGGAAGGCGTCGGTTTTTTTGAAGATTTTCAGGATCTCCCGGGATTCTTTTTCGGCGGCAAGGGAAGTATTTTTCCCCTCGGCCTCTTCCTTGACCTCCATCACCCGGAGGCTGACCCAGGGGCTCAGGCGTTTGGCGTATTCCCCGCAACCTTCCGCAAGGTAACGTTCTTTGATTTTTCCGACGCACAGGATTGATATATTCAACTATACTCCAATTCTTGTGGAATTACAATACATTTTTCACACAGAAACGCAGAGAAATGCGATTACAGGCGTCATTTTCCGCTATCCACTTTCCTCTCTCCATGCTCAATTTTTTCTTTTAAAGAGCTTCTGCAATTCGTCCGCCGTGATCCGGATAAAGATGGGCCGCCCGTGGGGGCAGGTATATTTTCCGATTTCATGCAGCCTTCTTATTATATCTGTCATTTCTTCGTTTGTCAACCCTTCGTTTGCTTTGACGGAATCCCGGCAGGCCATGGAAATGAGGATATTTTCCCGGATATCCCGCTCTTTGCCCTCTTTTACATTTTGTAAAATTTCCCGAAATACATTTTCGATGCTGTCCCGAAAATCAAAGGTCGGCGCGGAACGGATCAGGACGTCTCCACCCGGGTCTTCTTCCATTTCAAAGCCGAAATCATCGAAGGTCTTTCGGTGCTCTATGAGGATTTCCCGGTCCCGGGGGTCTATGGAAAGGCGCAGGGGGATCAACAGCAGCTGCTTTTCTATGGTCTTTCCGTAATATTGTGATTTCAAAAGCTCATAGCGGATCCGCTCGTTCACGATGTGCTGGTCGTATATTTCCAGTTCGCCGTTTCTTTCGACGAGGATAAACGTCCGGAACAACTGCCCGATGACCCGGAAGGGAGGTCGTATCCCGAAACTTCTGTCTTGGGCCGCAGGGCGCTCCCGGAATTCTCCGGAGGGAGATGAAAGATCAGGGCCGGCATCCTCCGAAACTCCCTTCTCTTCCTTTTCGGAAAAAAACTGCTCCTGGATCAGGTTCTCCGCGGGATTTCCCCCCGAAAGAAACGCTTCCCGCTCGAAATTCTTTTCCGCGATCTCATAATTCATGGGCAGATTTTCGCCCCGGAGCGCCGGAAAAGCTTCCGTTGCGACAGGCGTCTCCTCTTTCGCGAGCCTTGACGAAAGGGAAGGGCTGATAAAATCTTCCCGTTGCTCAATGGCTTCCCGGACTGCCCGGGAAACGCTTGCAAATATATGGCTGTCATTGGAAAACTTGACAATTTTTTTCGAGGGATGCACATTGACGTCAATCGATGCGGGGTCCGTCCGGAGATCCAATATGGCGAAAGGATACTGTCCCTTCATCAGTTTCGTATAATACCCCTCCAATATGGCGTCTTCCAGGAGCTTGGAGCGGACGGGCCTCCCGTTTACAAAGAGAAACAGCGCGTCCCGGTTGTTCCGGAAAAGTTCGGCGTTTCCCAGACGGCCCAGAGGGTAGGACAGGGTATTGCGCAGGGTCGCCGCGGAAAAAAGCTCCGCGATGGTTTGATCCAGGCCCATGCCTGATGTCTCTACGACTTTTTTTCCGTCCAAAAACAGTGTCATTCCGATTTCCGGATTCGCCAGGGCTTCCCGGATCAAGATATCTTTGATATTGGCGTATTCTGTGTTCGGTTTTCGCAAGAATTTGAGCCTTGCGGGGGTGTTGTAAAAGAGGTCGCTGACCTCTATGGTCGTCCCCCGGTTCATGGCCGTCTCCTCAAGGAACGTGATCTTTCCGCCCAGGATCCGGATCCGGTTGCCGGAGGCTTCCCCTTCCGCCCGGGAGCGCATTTCCATTTTGGATACGGCGGCCACTGAGGAAAGCGCCTCTCCCCGGAAGCCGTAGCTCGACAGACGGAACAGGTCTTCCTTCACGGAAATCTTGCTGGTGGCGTGGCGCTCTACCGAAAGGAGCAGATCATCCCGGACCATGCCCTTGCCGTCGTCTTTTATGACGAGGGAACGCCCGCCCTGCTTCACATCGAGGAGTATTTTCCTGCCGCCCGCGTCTATGGCGTTTTCCAGCAGTTCTTTGACCATGCCCGCGGGATTTTCCACCACTTCCCCGGCGGCGATCATGTTGGATACCGATTCGTCTAAAATTTTAATAATTCCCAAAGTGTTTCCTTCCTGATTTCTGCCTTTTTTAACATTATACTAATAACCTTACGGAAATTTCAATGTTTTTTTATATTTTTTCCAAAAAAATTTTTTCTCCCGGGAAATCTCCCGCTTTTTTTGCGCCAAAATAAAAACCCGCGGGTCTCACGGGCTCTCTTCCCTGTTCAGGCTTCCCCTTTTCCGATGATTTCCCCCATATAATATTCATATTTTCTCAAAATGTCGCCGTTTTCAGCGTATTCCACCACTGTCCCCTCCAGGAGGCCGTCCACATAGGACCCCTCCTTCTTGATCCGGCCGCTCTTGTAGTAGCAGCGAAGCGGTCCGTGGGGCGTATTGTTCTCCCAGGTCAACTCCCATTTCAACTCCCCGGTCCGGTAGAAATTGCGGGACACGCCGTCGGCCAGATCATTCCGGTAATAGCACTCTTCCTTGATGGCGCCGTCTTTGTAAAAGCTGCGGGAAATCCCGTCTTTTTTCCCGTTCCGGTAGGAAATCCGCCATTTCAGCTCTCCCGTCTTGAAATATCCCGATACGGGACCGTCCACGACGCCTTTCGTGTAGTGGACCACGAATTTCACATGCTGTTTTTTATCGGAATAATAAGTAATCCACTTTCCGTCTTTTACGCCGTCCGCGTAATATCCCTCGGATAGAAGAAACTCGCCGGAATCGGCGCTGATTTGCTTTCTCTCTTCCCTGTACCCGTTTTTGATGCTGTCTGCCATATTCTCTCACCTGCTGAATTTTACCCAATAAGCGGCGGCGCGATGTACAAGTTTCAAGAATTTCATCCGGCGTACTGTTCCATTCATTATAACACAAATACCAAATTTTTTGTACATAATTTTATTTTTTTTTGCCCGCTTTCTCCGATAAAAAAACTGTTACGGAACGTTGGGGAACCGTTCCATAACAGTTTTGATTCCTTGACTTGATTTTCTTACTTTTTGTTAACTTTTGCCCGCATTTGATCCGTATTGTCTACTTTTTGTTGACCAGAACGCCCAGATCCTTTCCGGCGGTAAATTTCACGGCTTTTTTGGCGGGAACTTTCATTTCTTTCCCGGTCTGAGGATTTCTGCATGTCCTCGGAGCTCTTTCCACTACTTTGAATTTACCGAATCCCAGAAACGATACTTCCTCCCCTTTGGCAAGCGCTTTCTCAATCGTCGCCACAAAAGCAACCGCTTTTCTTTCAGCCTCAGCCTTGGTTGAAAAATCTCCTTCAGCAAAATAGAGATCAACAAACTCTTTCTTCGTCATGATTAAATTCCTCCTTAAAATAAAGTTTTCTCAATACAATTAACGGTAAATATCTTTCATTATTATACCATATTTTACGATCTTTTCAAGTACCTAACGCCAATTTTTTGCTATTTTTTAAAGTTTTTTAAAAAAGCGATTTCTGATTTGTAACGCTCAGATTCTCCACACATCCCAATTTCCTTAGTTTTTCGAGCACTTTCCCCGAAATCTGGGTCCGCTTTTTCAGGTCCTCAAAGGATAAAAATTCTTCCTTGGTACGCTCCTCCTGTATTTTTGTCGCCACCGATTCCCCGAGACCGTTCATGGCAATGAGCGGAAAGCGGATCCGGCCGTCTTCGATGGTAAATTTCCGGATTTCGGACTTGTAGATGTCTATGGGCAGGAAGGAAAAGCCCCGGGCGTGCATTTCCAATATGACCCGGCACAGGGTGAGCGTCGCGCTTTTTCTGGGGTCCAGCTTTCTCTCATCGGGCTTCAGCAATTCGATCTGTTCCCGGACAAGCCCGATATCCCGCATGAGTTCATAGTCCAGGGCCTCGGCTTTTCTGGAGAAATACGCCGCGTAGAAGGCCAGGGGATAATGCACCTTGAACCAGGCTATGCGCATGGCCATCATCACGTAGGCTACCGCGTGCCCTTTGGGAAACATATATTTTATTTTTTTGCAGGATTCGATATACCAGGCGGGCACGTGCTTCTCCTGCATTTTTTTCGATAGCTTTTCCCATTTTTCGGGGTCTTTGGAAGGTTTCCCCTTCCGGACAAACTCCATGATCTCAAAGGCCTCGGATTTTTCCAGCCCCTGATCAATCAGATAATTCATGATGTCGTCCCGGACCGTGATAATGTCCGAGAGGGTCGCCACCCCGGATTCCACAATGGTTTTGGCGTTGTTGAGCCAGACGTCCTCGCCGTGGGAAAGACCCGAAATCCGGACCAGTTCAGCGAAGGTTTTCGGTCGGGTTTCCCGCAGCATCTCCATGACAAAGGAGGTGCCGAATTCGGGGATGCCGTTTGTGCCTATGGTGGCTCCGATGGCTTCGGGCGTAACCCCCAGGGATTCGGTCCCGAAAAATATTTTCATGGTCTCGGGATCCGTCAAGGGGATTTTGTAGACGTCCACCCCCGTATATTCCTGGAGCAGCTTGATGGTCGTGGGATCATCATGGCCCAGGATATCCAGCTTGACCAACTGCTCATCCATTTCGTGATAATCGAAATGGGTCGTGATGGAATCGCTGCTCTGATCGTTGGCCGGTTTCTGGACCGGACAGAAATCGTATATGCTCGTCCCCGCGGGAAGTACGATCATTCCTCCGGGATGCTGTCCCGTGGTCTTCTTGGCGCCGTCTATCAATTTGGAAAGGCGTTCCATATGCGCGTTGGTGACGGGAAGCCCGTTTTCCGTATGGTATTTTTTGATATAGCCGTAGGCGTTTTTTTCCGCCAGGGTCGTGATGGTCCCCGCTTTGAAGACATTCTCCCGGCCGAAGAGCGTCTCGCAATAGCGATGGATTTCGCTCTGACACTCGCCGGAGAAGTTGAGGTCGATATCGGGAACCTTGTCGCCGTCAAAACCCATAAAGACTTCAAAGGGGATCGTAAACCCGTCCCTCCGGAGGGGCGCCCCGCAGCGGGGGCAGTTCTTTTCGGGAAGGTCCGCGCCGGTTCCTTCCTTATCGGTAAACTCCGAATATTTGCAATCGGGGTTGTCACAGATGTAATGGGGGTACAGGGCGTTCACTTCCGTGATCCCCATCATAAAAGCCACAAGAGACGATCCCACGGATCCCCGGGAACCCACAAGATAGCCGAATTCCATGGATTTTTTGACGAGTTTCTGGGCCGAAAGGTACAGGACCGCAAAGCCGTTGTTGATAATGGCGTCCAGCTCTTTCTTCAACCGCTCCTCCACAATGGCCGGAAGGGGGTCTCCATAAATCCTGTGGGCCTTCTCATAGCTCATGTCCCGGATGCTTTCTTCGGCGTTTTCCAGATGCGGCGGAAAGAATCCTTCGGGAATCGGCCGGACGGAGTCGATCGCTTCGGCGATCCGGTTCGTATTGGTCACGACGATTTCCCGCGCCACGCCGGGGTCCAGATAGTCAAATTCCCGCAAAAGTTCGTCGGTTGTCCGGAACCAGAATTTGTCGTCGGACATATAGCTGACTTTGTCGTAAGCGCTGCCGCTGCCGTAGACGATGATATTCCGGAGGAGCGCATCCTCCTCTTTGAGGTAATGGACATTGGAACTGGCTGTCGCCGGTATCTCATGGGTCCTCGCCAATTGATAAAAGTAGCGGTTCATTTCCTCAATGGCGGCGGGTCCCGAGATCATCCCGGTCCCGTCGGACTCCATGAGCTCATTGTAGGCGCCTTTGGGCAATAGTTCGATATAATCGTAGAAGCTGACGTATTCCTCCACTTTTTCCAAGTCGTTGTGCAAATACAGAAAAGCCAGTTCCCCCGCGTTAAGATTGTGCATCGTCAGGGAGGATCCGATCAAAAGGCCCTCTCTTTTTTCCTGCAGAAGGGATTTGGGAATTTTCGGTTTTTTATTGCCGTAAAAATCCAAATGGGCCCGAGAGATCAGTTCGTAGAGATTCCGCAAGCCTGTGCTGTTTTTTACGAGGACCATACAATTGCAGGAAACGGCGTTCTTGATGTTGCGGGGGAAAGCGGCCTCAAAATCCCGCAGGTTTTTCGCGCCGGCCTCCCGGTATTTTTCCAGGAAAATCGTGAACATCAGCGCCGTGGCCTGGGCGTCGTCCACGGCCCGGTGGTGTTTTTCGAGGGAAAGCCCCAAAAGTTTGTTCAGGGGGCCGAGGCCATAGGATTTGAGCCCCGGATATACGGCTTTCGCCAAGGAAATCGTGTCGATGACCGAAGGATTGTAATCACAACCCATGATTTTCTGGACGTCCCGCCGGATAAACCCGATGTCAAAGGCGGCGTTGTGGGCGACCATGGTGGCGTCTCCCGCGAATTCCAAAAACGCGGGCAGGACTTCCTCGATGCCCGGTTCGTTTTGCACCATGCCGTCCTCTATCCCGGTCAGTTCCCGGATTCTGTCGGGAATGGGCCGGCGGGGGTTGACAAAACGGGAAAAGCGGTCGATGATCCGGGTCCCTTTGAGTTTGACGGCGCCGATTTCCAAGATGGGATTCTCCCGGACATTGAGCCCCAAGGTCTCCAAGTCGAAAACCACGAAGGTCTCTTCCTCAAAATCCATGTCCTTCGCTTTCCAGACAACAGGCTCCAGGTCATTGACAAGGGAGATCTCACAGCCGAGGATCAGTTTGAAATCCGGATATTCCCGAGCCGTCTTCCAGGCGTGGGGAAAAGCGTGTACGACGGAATAATCAGTCAGCGCCACGGCCTTATGTCCGTAGGCCACAGCCCGCCGGATGATTTCATCCGAGTCGCAGATCCCTGCCATCTCGCTCATTTTCGTATGGGTATGCAACTCAACCATCTTCTCCGGCGCGGCGTCCTCAATTTTTGCGGCCGGCGCGGACAAGGGATTGACATCGGATGCCATAATTTCGTATTCCGTCTTTTCGTCTGAGATCTTGTAGGTCTGAATTTTTCCGCGGGCTTTGATAAATTTGGCATCGGCGTAGCTGACGGAGGGATCGAGAAAAATCTTCACGTATATGGAATTTTTTTCGTCGGTGATTCCGAACCTGGCAATTTTATTTTTATTTTTCGTAATGATTTCACTGTAATCGAATACGCTTCCTTCCACGATGCACAGGTCATCGGGCATCAGCGCGTAACATTCATCAATGGAAAGGGAAGACCCCGTGATGGGCTGCCGGGGCGCCCTGGGCATAAACCCTTTGTAGGGATTGCCTTTGCTGATTTTGATATCCTGATTGCTTCCGGGAAAGCTGACTTTCCGCTCATTGGGCTTGGGAATCGTCCGCATGTCGATAATGCCCGGCGTCTCTTCCGCCGCCAATTCTTCGAGATGGACGTCGGTGAGTTCCACAAACCGGCTGACTTCCTTGCTGAAATCCCCCAGATCAAAACGGACCTCCACGCTCCTGACGCCAAAGTTCTTGATGATCTCTTCCAATTTATAGTTGAGTTTTTGCTCCAGCAGACTTTGCACTGCCATTTCGTTGTTCAGCTCGAGATGGATGACGATCAGTTCCTCCTCCCGGGTGACAAAAATCCTGTAAAAATATAAAAAGGACTTGGAGATGGCGTTTTTTTCCTTCAGCCTCTTGATGGCCCTTTCCGTAATATCTTTGATGTCTTCCGAAGTGACTTTTTCTTCTTTGTACCGGATCTTGAAGTCGATCTCCAAGTCAGGCCAGCGCTGTTTGATCTTCTCATAGATCACTTCCACCTCATTCAAATACCGCGGCGACAACGCGTCGCAGATGAGGTCCATGCGCTTGCGTCTTTCATTAAAAATAATCTTCTGCACCGAAACATTGGTAACGCCCATTTGGCCAAACAAATTATCCTTCGGGATGATTACCGTCTGGTTTTCACTCATGCTTCCTCCCCTTTTCCCCTTTTTCCCTTTTTCTTATTGTTTTCTATTCAAATTATCGTTCCGGCAGGCCGGGCAAATTTATACTCTGCAAGCTCATTTTTCCCCCAAGAGCCGATCCAGAATGATGGCCGCCGCGGCCCGTACCGACAGATGATTGTAGGGGCTTTTGCCCCGGACGGGCTCCAAAATATAATCGGCCCGGTCGGTGATTTCATCGGCGAGGCCCCAGCCCGTACCCAGGAGCAAGAGGACGGGGGACGCCTCGTTTTGGATTTTTTCCGAGAGTTCGCCGAAGGTCAGGGAGCGGGAAAAGATCCGGGCCGAAGTTGCTACAACGACCGGAGGTTTTCCCTGGGTCCGCGTGATCCGATCGATTAGTTTTTCGACGCTTCCGCACACAAAAACACTGCGGAAGGCTTCTTCCCTGTTTCGGTTGTAATTTCCCCCCATGCCGTCGCGCCAATAGGAGATGATCCGCTCCGTCAGGGCCTTTTGCGCCTCGGCCGGGATGATCAGGTCATATTCCCGGACGTCATAGGTCCGGCAGGTCCTGGAGATGTCATGGATGTCGAAATTCGTAACCGAGGTGCAGACGACCTCCCGGCGCTTGTTGTACACGGGATAGTGGACGAGGGCCACATAAACTTTGTCTCTCATGGGATCTGGCTTCCCTGCTTTTCCGCCAATTGCAGCTCTTCCTGGTAATATTCCAGTCGCTCCAGGTATTCGTCATTGGCGTATTTTAATAATTTCATATGACTTTCTTCCATGGTCTTCAATACTTTGGCGGGATTGCCTGCGATCAGCGAGCCCGCAGCGGCATTCAGCTTCGGGCCCACGACGGCGCCCGCCGCTACAAGACAATTTTCAGGAATCACGCTGTCGCTCAATATGATGGCCCCCATGCCGATCAGGCAATTGTCCCCGATGGAACAGCCGTGTATCACGCAGTTGTGCCCGATGGTCACGTTGTTTCCGATGGCGACCCCTTTCCCTTTTTCCACATGGACCACCGAATTGTCCTGGACGTTGCTGTTGTCGCCGATGACTATGGGCGCGGCGTCGCCCCGGACCACCGTGTGAAACCAGATGCTCACGTTTTTGCCTGTAGTCACGTCGCCGATGACGCTGGCCCCCGGCAATACAATATTATTTTTTCCCAACCGGGGACTTTTTCCCCGCACTTGATACAACATCGTTTTCTCCTTTTCTTCTTCCCGGACCAGGGCGTAGAGTTTTTTTTCAAGCGCTGAAAATTCTCTGTTCTCCAACAGGTCCGGCCGTTTTTTGTAAGTGGCGCGCAGACTCTCTTTCAGGCGCCACAGGTCTATATTTTTGTGATGCCCGGAGATCAGGATCTCCGGAACGCGCATATTTTCATATTCATATGGCCGTGTATACTGGGGATAATCCAGAAGCCCCGCCGAAAACGAGTCGTTCTCCCGGGATTCCTTTTTGATAACCCCCTCCACAAGCCGCGCCACGGCGTCAATGATGACCATTGCCGGCAATTCGCCGCCCGTAAGCACGTAATCTCCGATGGAGATCTCCCGGTCCACCCCCGCCTCGATGACCCGCTCGTCGATCCCTTCATAGTGACCCGCGATGATGGTAAGTTCCGGCAGGCGGGCGAATTCTTCCGCCATTTGCTGCGTAAAGCGCTCCCCCTGGGGAGAGGTATAGATCACAGGCCCCGTTACGGTCGCCAGCGCCCGCATCAGCGGCTCCACCTTCATGATCATGCCGCCTCCGCCCCCGAAGGGCGTATCATCCGCTTGTCTGTGTCTGTCATAGGCAAAATCCCGGATGTTGATGACGCGGATTTCAATCAATTTGTGAAGTATGGCCCGCCCTATGATGCTTTCGTCCCGAAAGACCTCAAAAAAACCGGGGAAAAGCGTCAAAATATTAAATCTCATCTTTTTTACGCTTTCTTTTCTTGTCTTTTTCTTCGATCATTCCCTCAAGAATTTCCACGTAGAGCGTATTGTTTTCCATATCGACTTTCTTCAGAAAACGGTCGATACAGGGGATCAAGATCTCATGGGTCTCGTTTTCCACCACAAGGATCGTATAGGTGGGCGCGGCAAAAAAATCCGTCACAATACCCAGATCTTCGAGGGTTTCATGGTTGACCGCCTTCATGTGAAGATAGCTGTCGCTCTTTTTTTCTTCCGAGGCGGGCAAAAGTTCTTTGTGAATTTTGATGATCCCGTTGCGCAGGCTGTCCGCGCCGTCTCTCGTGTTGATGTTTTCAAAATCCAGGATCCATTTGTCGGGGGCTGTCTGTTTCAGGAACTTGACCGTCAGGACCACTTCTTCGCTCTTGTATTTTTTGACGACGACCTTCTCGCCGACCAGGAAGGAAATGTCTTCCAAGGCGCTGATGACCTTGACCGTACCCCGCAAATTGTGGCTGGCCCATATTTTTCCAATCTCTATGAGTTCCGTCATATCAATCCATAAACTCCACGTTGACGTTGTGTTTTTCTTTGATCCCCGCCGCCTGCATCACTCCCCTGATGGTATTGGCGGTCAGTCCGTTCTTTCCGATGATCTTTCCCATTTCCCCCTTGGCCACATTGACCCGGAACGTAATCGTATCATCGGCGGTATCGTGTTCGATTTTGACCTGGTCTTTCTTCTCGACCAGCTCCTTGATAATATAGCTGAGCAAATCTTCCAGTTTTTCCATGGATCCTCCTCCGGTTGTTGTGTTTCCCCTTCACCATACATTATAATGAATTTGGGCCAAATGTTCAAGTAAAAATTGAAGAATCTGCTCAAAATCCAAGAAAATCGGCCGAATTCATTACTTTGGCAAAGGTCCCGTCCAGGGAGGCCAGGTAGGTCTTCTGCACAAGAACCGCCGGAATCGGCTCGTCCTTCCACAGGAGGTCTTTGGTGGCGCAGCAGTCGGCCAGCAGAATGACGTCATAATCCAGAGAGGCCGCGGAGCGCACGGTGGTATCGACGCACATGTGGGTCATCATCCCGCAGACCACCAGGGTTTTTATCTCCTTTTCCTTGAGCGCCGCCTGCAGTTCTGTCCGGTAGAAGCTGTCCGGCGCGTGTTTTTCAATGATTCTTTCGGCGGCAAGGGGCCGCAGCCTTTCACAGATCTCCACCCCTTCCGTTCCCGGAGAAAAAAATGAAGACCCGGGTTCCGCGATGTGTTTTACAAAGAAAAGGGGCAGTCCCTTTTTCCGGAAGAATTCCAAGGCCGCCCGGGTATTTTCCGCGGCCGCTTCCACCCCGACCAGGGGATTCCGTCCGCCGGGAAAATAATCTTTTTGAATATCGATCAGCAAGAGCGCCGTATTTTTCATGAAATCCTCCTCCCCATTTCCTTTGCCTTCACAAGGCCGTCGGTTTTTTCGATATCCCCCAGGCGCAGGGCCTTCCTTACCAAAAGCCTGCCGAGGTCTTTCCAGCCAAGGCCCTGCCAGATGAGGTCATAGAGCAGAGAAAGGGCGTCAAACTCGTTTTCCCTGTGACCATAGCCGCAGGCCAGCAAAAGGCACTCTTTCCCACGCAAATCTCTTTTTCCCACCAGGAAGGCGTAGATCTTGTCCAGGGCCGTTTTCATTTTTCCGGGAAAAGAATAATAGTACAGGGGCGTACAGAATACCACGACGTCCGCTTTCTCCAAAAGCGGCGCCATTTCCCTGAAATCATCGTCAAAAGAACAGGCCTGCCCCTTTGTAAAGCAGGTGTTGCAACCGATACAAGCCAGCACCTCTTTTTTTCCCGCTTCAAAAAAAGAGACGGCGTGTCCCTTTTCCCGTGCGCCCTCGGCAAAGGCCCAGGCCATCCGGTCGCTGTTGCCTCCTTTTCTCGGGCTCCCCGTAATAATCAAAATTTCTTTCATCCTATAAACCTCCTGTAATTCCGCTTACGCGCTGTATACGTAAAGAATATCCTCCTCCATGGAGGACAATTGTTTTTCCGTCGCTTTTACGTCTTCCCGCCGGAGAATCCGCACTTTTTCATCGGATACGCGCCCTTGGTAAAAATGCAACATCAAGCCGAATTTTCCCGAGAGTTTCTTTTCGACGAGAATGATTTCCAAAAAATTCAACCAGTCTTCCAGTTGGAGTTTGTCGATCTTTTCGCTCCGGGTCTCTTGGGGCGCCTCCCCGGGTTCCAAATGGATCCGGCGCGTCATCCGGCTCTGTGATTCCTTTCCGAGAGCCGTTCCGCAGTCGCAAAGATCCGTATATTTCCATATATAAAGTTCATCCGCTTCCAGCTGAGCCGACACAAAGCGGTTTTTACACGGCCGGAATTCCATTCCGAACACTTTTCCCACCATGTTGATGTACCGGAGGTTGCTTTTTTTTGAGATGATGCCCGTGATATAGTAGCACAAAGAACTTCCGCCTCTCCTTTTCTTCCGCTGACGCGGGAACCCGAAAACGCTTTACATATTCCGATACAGTACCCGAAGCGTATCCTCATAAAAGGAAACCGCCACGGCAGCCGCCTTTTTGACTCCGTTTTCCAGAAACAGGGCCTTATATTTTTTTTGCTCGATGCCTTTGAGGGCTTCTTCCATGGTCTCCTTGAAACTGCCGCCGATGTCGATGACTTTGAAGGCGAAGACGTAACCCTCCCGCTTTTTGTCCTTGGGGATCAGGATCAGCTCGATTTTTTCCGTCTTGCCTTCGATGGTGCTGTAGCACTTGTATTCCTCTTTCAGCGCCAGGACCATGCAGGCCATAAAGCCGTAATAGAACGTCTCCCGGTTATCGACTTCGTATTCCGATATTTTTTTGGTAAATATCTCCTGCATGTTGGATTCGAAGGAATGGTCCCCTTTGATGTTGCTTCCTCTGAGGGAATTCAGCAATTCTTCAAAATGGAAATTGTTGAGCCCCACGAATTTTTCGAGGAATCCGTTCTGGAAAAAATTGAAGAGTTCGATGTTGGGCAGCCGGATATAGCAATAATCCGATTCATCCTGATGAGAATCCAGCGTCAGATAGCCGTTGTACAACAAGAGCGACCAGATTTTTTTCTGCTGCATGACCACGGGAAACGAGAGGTTCCGGACAATGAATTTTTTGATGGACTCCCCGTTAAAGAGCGTATTCATGTCTTTGTAGACCGTATCGTGGGACAGGCGGAATATGATTTCGATGAGATCCTCGCTGACGGAATTCACCCAATAGGGGCTCAAATTGCCGGTCTGGAGAAAATTGATGACGGACCAGGGATTGCAGACGGTGGTGCCGCCGATGCGATAGCCGCCGTACCATTCCAATACGCTGTCCAATTGGTCGTCATATCCGTATTCATCGAGGCTCGCGGCAACTTCTTCCTTAGTGAAGCCGAAGCGATCGTCAAAACCGCTGTCCAGCACCGTGCAGAATTTGTTATTGACCAGCTCCGTAAAAAAACCGTCCTGAGTGGAACGCATAATTCCAAAAAGAACGGCAAATCGTAAGTAGGGGTTTCCTCTCAAGGACGAAGAGTACAATACCCGGAGAAAATCCGACAACTCTTCGTAGTAGTTGTGCCAATAGCTGTCATATCCGGGTTTTTCCACCTCATCCACCAGCAAAATGACCGGCCGCCCGAAATACGCGTAGAAAAATTTCGTCAGAAAGAAGAGGGCGTTATTCAGAAAGATGGAGTTGCTGTTTTGGGTCAAATCCGTATAAACTTCCTGGTCGCCTTTGGACAGGCGCTCATAGAGAAAGGAGCATTCGCTCAAATAGTAACGGACCGCTTTGAAGAAGGCGGTCTTGAACTCCGTAATATTGGTGGAGCCCATGTCTTTGAAGGAAAAATAAACGACCGGAGATTGCCCTTGTTCCGCAAAATACTCTGTTTTCGCGATTTCCAGATGCTCAAACAGTTTCCGGTGCTGGTCGGTATGCATAATATCAAAAAAAGAGAAAAGCATCGTGGAGGTGACCGTTTTGCCGAAACGTCTCGGCCTGTTGAATATAAAGGCTTCACTGCTCTGCTCGAGGATATCGGCGATCAGCATGGATTTATCCACGTAATAATAGCCTCCCTCGATTATCTTTTTAAAATTGTCAATTCCGATCGGTAATTTTCTCATGGGTTCACCCGCCTTCTTTTTTAATTATGACTCATTTTACCACTAATATGACAAAATGGCAAGCAAAAAATGTTTGGGATGTGAATTATTTTTACAGAAACTGTAAAGATTTCCATTGTACTTGAAAATTTTATTAGACAGGACATCAAAAAAATGCTAAACTGAGATCAGAACGACTGAAAATGACAAAAATGACTTGATGTAGCCTGAAGAGAAAGGAGACCGCCAAAATGAACGACGCTTTGAACGAAAAGTATATCCTGATGACGACAGCCCCGGTCGAAAAGTTAGTGGGCAAGATGGCCGCGCCGACCATGATCATTATGCTTGTATCCGCGCTCTACAACATGGCGGACACCTATTTTGTCAGTTCTCTGGGAACAAGCGCCACAGCGGGCGTGGGCATCACCTTTTCTCTGATGAATATTATCCAGGCCACGGGGTTTTTCTTCGGGCACGGGTCCGGAAACTTTCTCTCGAGGGCCCTCGGCGCGCGGAAAATGGAAGACGCTGAGAAAATGGCTTCCACAGGATTTTTCACGGCTTTTGCCGCAGGGCTTGTCATCGCGGCCCTGGGGACGCTTTTTATGACGCCCCTGGCATACGCTTTGGGCTCCACGGACACCATCCTTCCCTACGCCAGGGATTACCTGCGTTATATCCTTCTCGGGGCGCCCTTTATGGTCTCATCCCTCATGCTGAACAATCTTCTGCGTTTTCAGGGGAGCGCCTTTTTCGGAATGATCGGGATGGTCTCGGGGGCTGTTCTCAATATCGGATTGGACCCGCTTTTGATTTTCAAATTTCAGATGGGCGTGAAAGGGGCCGCCCTTGCCACCATGCTCAGTCAGACCGTCAGCTTTCTCCTGCTGCTCATCGTAGGCTGCAACGGAAAGGGCAACGTCGGGATCCGTCTGCGCAACTTTACCCCCTCGCTGTTCCTGTACAGGGAAATGGTCCGGGGCGGACTTCCCTCCCTTTTGCGGCAGGGTCTCCAGAGCGTGGCGACGATCCTTCTGAATCACGCGGCGGGCGCCTTCGGCGATCATGTGATCGCGGCCATCGCCATTGTCAACCGGATTTTCCTGATGTGCAATTCGGCCATCCTCGGCCTCGGGCAGGGATTCCAGCCCGTGTGCGGCTTCAATTACGGAGCGGGTCGTTATGACCGGGTCCGGAGGGCCTTCTGGTTTTGCTGGAAAACGGCCACGGCCATTCTTCTGGTCCTTGCCGCCCTCTGTTTTGCCTTTGCCCCCGGGATCATCGGTCTCTTCCGGAAAGACGACGCCGAAGTGATCCGGGTCGGCGCTTTGGCGCTGCGTTTCCAGGCACTCGTACTGCCCCTCTGGGCATGGATCGTATTGAACAACATGATGCTCCAGACCATGGGAAAAGCCATCCCCGCAAGTATTCTGGCCTTTTCGAGACAAGGCTTCTTCCTGATCCCGCTTTTATTCACCCTTGTGCCCGCGGCGGGGGTCCTTGGCATCCAGCTCTGTATCCCCATCGCCGACGCCTGTACGTTTCTTTTGGCGCTGCCCATGGGCATCTGGGCCCTGAAAAAAGTACTGCGGACGCCCTCCGGAACGGAAACGCCCGCGGAAGAACCCGCTCAGTCAAATACCACTTCGTGAGCCGTCTCTTTTCTCGCGGCGAAACAAAGTTCCAGCTGCGTTTTCGTCGTACGTCCCGGCGACAACTCCGGCAGGTTATCCAAATTGAAAAAACCGAATTCCGAAGTCTCTATGTTTTGAGGGAATTCGTTTCGGATATAATCGCATTCCACGATGACTTTGTAGACGGAAAAGGGAAAAGCGTCCCGGACATGGCGCTGCCTGTCCAATACCGCCACGATCCGCTTGACCCGGACGTCGCAGCCCGCTTCCTCCATGGCTTCTTTCCGGATATTCTCCCGGATCGAGAGGTCCACGTCGGCCCAGCCTCCCGGCATGGACCAGCGCCCGTCTATTTTTTCCCGGATCAGGAGGATCTCATCCTCCCGGAATATGGCTGCGCGCACATCCACCTTGGGCGTCTGGTAGCCTTCTTCCGCCGCGAACAACGTCCGGATTTTCTCCTCTTCCACTTCCGTATAATGCTGCAGAATCTCGACGCTCAAGTCCCGGATCTGCTCGTACCGGTCCCTGTCATAGGGATTCTCCGAGTAGGCCAGTCCCGATTGGGCGATGGACTGCATTTTTTTTGCCCAGGTCAGCCACAAAGGGTTCATTTTTCACCTCAATGCCATGCAAGGTATAGAAAATTATGGAAAAAATGCAGGAAAATCGCAAGCCACAGGGATTTTCGCCTGACCACAAGCCAACCGAGGAAAAGCCCCATCAAAAAAGCGTATATTCCTTGCCGGAGAGTGCCGTGAATGGAGGCGAAGGCCAGAGAAGTCAGAAAGACCGCTTTTTTCCGGGAAAATCTCTCCGCGAATTTCAGCAGCAACACGCCCCGAAACAGGGCTTCCTCCCACAGAGCCGGTACGATACAGTAATGAAATACGCCCGCCGGCGTCAGATCCATTCCTTATCTCCTCAGACTTTTTTCGCGCCCAATTTTTGCAGATTTTCCCCCGTCACGCGATAGATGGTCCATTCGTCCATAGGAACGGCGCCCTGGCTCTTGTAAAAGCGGATCGAAGGCTCATTCCAGTCCAGGCAGGCCCATTCCACCCTTCCGTAATCTCTCTCGACGGCGATCTGCGCCACCGTCGTGAGCATTCCCTTGCCGAGCCCCTTTCCGCGATATTCCGGTTCAATATAAATATCCTCGATATAGAGACCGGGTTTTCCCAGAAACGTGGAAAAATTGTGGAAGAAGAGGGCGAAACCCACCGCCTTTCCTTCGTATTCACAAATCAGAACCTCCACTTTTTTCTCGTCGAAAAAATAGCGCGCCAGCATTTCTTCCGTGGCCTCCACCATATGTTCCAGATGTTCATATTCGGCCAAGCCTTTGATAAACCCCAGGACGAGCGCCGTATCTTTGCGTTGGGCCTCCCGTAGCGTCCCCTTTTCCGTGATATTCCATGTCCTCATTTTTCATTCCCCCCTGCCTTCTATTTTTTTGTTGTTCCTTTCTTACTTTCTTACTTGTCTTATTTTGACGCTTCTAATTTTTTTGCTCTTCCCGTGATTTTTTCCGGGAATCCATTGTCCCCTTCCATGCGGCGGACATTTCCACGAGAATCACGATGCCGGCTATGATCAGCCCGAGGCCGAGACCGATAAAAAATATTCCCGCCCCCCTTGCCAGCGCCGCGAACGTGACGACGGCCCCCACGACGACCAGGACCATTGCGCCCGCTTTTAATTTATTCGGTTTATTCATTTTCTTTCCGAGCCTCCCCTAAGATTGCAAACACAGTCGCAGGATTTCCTTGACGTCCGCGACGGTCAGGTCGGAGTAACTGGTCTTGTAGCGTTGCACGTTTTCGGAAATCGCGTCGATGGAAGATTCCGGAATTCCCAATTCCTGCAGCGTCGAAGGGGCCCCGACGGATTTGAAGAAATCCCTTGTGGCCCGGATTCCGGCCAAGGCCGTCTCGTCCTCCGTCTTTCCTTCGGAAGAAATCCCCCAGACATTTTTGGCATATTGCACGTATTTCGAAAGGCCTCCCTTATATGTATAGAGCATGTAGTTGGGATGAACCACCGCAAGCCCCGCCCCGTGAGCCACGTCATAGAAAGCCGACAGCGAGTGCTCTATTTTGTGCGTGATCCAATCCTGTTCCTTTCCGAGACCCACAAGGGTATTGAGGGCCAGGGTGCTGTCCCACATGAGATTGGAGCGGGCGTTGTAATCTTCGGGATTTTTCACGGCAAGCGGCAGATTTTGGATCACATTTTTCATCAGGGCTTCCGCCAGATCGTCGGAGACGTTATTGGTATCGGGCCGTGAAAAATACTGCTCGAAAAGATGGGAGAGCGTATCGACGGCGCCGTTTACCATCTGGTTCTTCGGCAACGAATACGTATAAGTGGGATCAAGAAACGCAAATTTCGGCTGTACCAGCGGGCTTCCCCAGGAAGTCTTGATTTGCGCGTCCCATTTTGTGATGACCGCGAGGCAATCCATCTCGGAACCCGTGCCCGCCAGGGTAAGAATACTTCCCAGAGGGACAGCGTCCGACGCCTTTTCTTTTTTGATCAAAAAGCTTTCCCAAAAGTCCCTGTCGGTCCTTGCCCCCGCCGCGATGAGTTTCGAACAATCAATCACCGAACCGCCGCCGATGGCGAGAATAAAATCGATGGCCTGTTCCTTGCAGATTTTGATCCCTTCGTAGACTTTTTCAGTCCGGGGATTGGGCATGACGCCGGGTAGCTCAAAAACATTCTTTCCGGCTCCTTTCAGGATGTCCGTGACCTTGTCGTAAATCCCGTTTTTCTTGATACTGCCGCCGCCATACGTCATGAGAATGTTCTTTCCGTATGCTTCCAGTTCTTTGCCGAGCTTGGAGACCACGCCCTCTCCGAAATAAACTTTCGTCGGATTGTGAAAATAAAAGCCGTTCATAGATTCCTCCATTTATCAATTAAGATTCCACGTAGAATTTTCCTTGTTTTCCTTTCCAGGCCTCGATCAGGACGATTCCCGATTCCTTGCGGGACCGGGCTTGCAAGAACTTGGCCCTTTTGGGGAATAATCCAAAGCGGAGCAGCAAAGACGCCAACTCCGGAAAGCGATAGGTCCGGTGGACAAAATACAGCTTTCCCACGGGTTTCAGCAGGCGTTTGCAAGCGGCGACGAATTCCTCCGCCGTCAGTTTCAATTCATGTCGCGCCGCGGCCCTTTCTTCCGAGTCGCCTGTTTTCTTCCCGTCGGTTGTAAGATAGGGCGGGTTGGCCAGGATGCAGTCCCAGCGATTCCCTTCTCCGTAAGAACGGATATCGGCCCGGATAATTTCCACCCGGTCGGAAATTCCGTTCATGCGCATATTGCGCCGGGCCAGCAGCGTTAGGTCTTCCTGGATCTCCACGGCGGTCATGGGGGAAAGCGCGCCTTTTTTATACAAAAGCAGCGGTATTGCTCCGTTTCCGGTTCCGATTTCGAGAATCTTTTCTTTTTTTTCCCGCTTCGAGAGCTCTCCGGGTTCTTTCCCGCTCCGTCCCTCGAGAAAAAAATCCGTGAGCGCGATGGAGTCTTCGGAAAAACGCCAGCCCTTTTTTTTCTGGATCAGGAAGAGACCGTCCCCTATGGCTGTCAGATCCTCATGGGGCCTCAGGACCGATTCATCCATGGGTCGCTCCTTATTCCGCTTCCGCGTCGGCTTCGAGGACTTTTTCCAATTCCTTTTCCAGATGTTTTTCCGTCTGGGCCGACACATTCTTCAGCTTGCTGGCTTCCCTGCGATTGAAGGTGACCTGGTCCAGGTCAAATTTCATGACGCCGTTTCCCTCGACGTCCACGAAAAGATAACCGCTCAGGGGGCTTATGCTGATGACTTTTCCCTTGCCCTGCTCCGTCATCACCATTTGATTGACCGCCGGATAGTCTTTCAGGGCTTCCTCATACTGGGAATACTCATAATTCATGCAGCAAAGAAGCCTGCCGCAGATCCCCGATATTTTCGCGGGATTGATCACGATCCCCTGATCCCGGACCATCTTGATGGAAACGGAATCCAGCCGGTTGATGCAGGTGCGGCAGCAGAGTTCCTTGCCGCAAAGACCGACGCAACCCAAAATCCGGGCTTCATCCCGCACGCCGATCTGCCGGAGCTCAATGCGCAGCTTGAAGACATTGGCCAGGTCCTTTACGAGATCCCGGAAATCAATCCGACCGTCCGCCGTAAAATAAAAGATCAGCTTTGTCTTGTCAAAGGTGTATTCGGATTCCACG
>JAISST010000159.1 GCA_031272945.1 Fusobacteriaceae bacterium | reverse complement strand
ATGAGGGCACGAAATATTAATTTGACATTCCTTGAATTTTGTAGTATAAAGGAATAAATAGAATCTACAAAAAAAACCAAAAATCTTATCACAGGAAACGCAAAATTACAGAAAACATTTCACAGGCTCGAGAAAAGAGTTCCAGCCCGTGGCCGGGATTTGAACCCGGGTCTCCTTCTGTTCCTTTTTGAATGACCTTCTTTTCTTCCAGCAGTTTGTCGGCAAGTTAGATTTGCCCGAAAATACCGGCTTCTCTCCAGACTGTAGGTCAGCTCAGCAAGTTACCGTCAAGTTAGATTCAACCGAAAACGCTGTCTTTTTCCAGCCCACAGGTAGCTCAGCAAGTTGCCGACAAGTTAGATTGGCCCGAAAATACCGGCTTTTCTCCAGACTGTAGGTCAGCGCAGCAAGTTACCGGCAAGTTGTATTTTCTCAGAAATACCAAATTAAAAACCCCTGCGCCTTGTAAGCGCAAGGGTTGGCGATATTCATAGTTTCTTTATTTCCCCGCAGGTATCAATTCAACGTTTTGTCCAGCTTTTACCGACAAATCCATTTTAGCGGAAACAGAATTGAAATCTCTCTGTAAGTCCAACCATACATTTGCCGAAATATTCAGCATTTCTGCTAGTTTATTTGCCAAGTCGGTTGTGATATCCATTTCTCCGTCGATGATTTGTAGAATGGTTTGACGGGAGACTTCAAGCCCCTCCGCAAAATCTTCTATAGTATAAAAACCTTCTTCTATATAGTCCTGTATGTAATATCCGGGATGAAATATGATTTTGTTTCCGTTCTCATAGACTAAGCTATTCATAATGATTTGTCACCTCCAAAACCAGGATGGTTTTCGCATTTTTATAGACCAATGCCATATCTGAATAATCTTTGAAGAGCTGTCCATTTTCCTGTAGAGGCTCGATTATCAGCCGAAATCCGGTTTGGCTTCCCAACACAATGGCGAAGGTATTCTGCCTGTCTCCTTGTAGTTTATGCAAACGCAGTGGCTTATTTTCAGCTATCGACGACATTGTTCCGGCCTTTTCGAAAAATGCTATAGCCGCATGTAGCTTCTTAGCTACAACAGATCCCAGCTTCCTTTGCGCCTCATGGAACTCTTTGCATAGTTTTTCTATCTTGTTATCATGATAGCGGAGTTTCATGTACCCACCTCGACTTTTCTTTTTATTTTAGCATATTTTTATGAAATTGTAAAATATTTTGTTGACAAGTTTAACTATATACAATCAGTTATGCGTTCGCATGGGCTTCCAGCCCATGCCCTTGCAAACAAGCCTCTTTTGTACCACGGGCTTCCCAGCCCGTGGCCTGCAATGTGAAACTATCGGAAAAAAGAGTTTCAGCCCGTGGCCGACACTATGAAACTATCGGAAAAAAGAGTTCCAGCCCGTGGCCGGCAATATGAAACTATCGGAGAAAAGAGTTCCAGTCCGTGGCCGGGATTTGAACCCGGGTCTCCTTCTGTTCCTTTTTGAATGACCTTCTTTTCTTCCAGCAAGTTACCGTCAAGTTAAATTTGCTCTAAAATACTGGCTTCTCTCTCATCCACAGGTAGCTCAGCAAGTTACCGTCAAGTAAAATTCACCCAAAAATACCGGCCTCTCTCCAGACTGTAGGTCAGCGCAGCACGTTCAATTAAAAATACCTCACTTCCGCCTCGGCCTCATACCAGGGGCCCTCGTCGTCTTCGCCGATTGTCAGGAAAAATTCCACCTGAACGTCCTCCAGCGTAAAACCTACGGAGTTTTCTTCCGGATCGCAGAAGAAAGCGATTCTTCTCGCTTTCGTGTTTTCCAGTTTTTCCGCGATTTCCGGATACAGGGTCAGGAGTTCCGCGATATCCTCCCGGATCGAAAAACCCAGTTCCTCAAATTTCTTGTGTATAAAGTCGAGCCTCGTTCTTCCTTCCTGCCCATTTACCGCTTCTTCAAAGATTTCGTCCATGGCAGCCTCCTTTGGAATTATTTCGCCTATTATTAATATAGTGAAATTGAATGTCATTTTTGTAGGGGCAACGCATGCGTTGCCCTATGCTTGGGGATATGTCTTTCCGTGGATGTTGCGGGATATGCCCCCCGAATTGATGTTGTGGCGTGCAACTGCGCCCGCAATGGTAGGGGCGAAAGATTTTTCGCCCGGTCTAACGTGGCGACCTGCCCTAAGGTATTCGACACGCCTACATTTTATTATACATTGAAACGCGCCGGATTTCAAGCGAATGCTGCCATACGCACGGAAAGCCGTCCGATTCCTCCTGAGGCAGCCCGGAAAACTTCACGGACCGCTTCCCAAAAATCCTCTTGTCATTTTTGCCGATCGGGGGTATAATAGAAATAGATTGTATCAGGAAGATACGCAAACGAAAGAATTTGGAAATCGAAACGCGGCGTGCTGAAAAAAGCGAACAACAATATAAAGTGAAGCGGTACCATGAAGGTATGGGGCGCGGCAAAGACCGCGATGTGTTTTCTCATGGTATTTTTTATTGAAGGAGGGATCGTATGCATATGGCTGACGCTTTGTTATCCCCCGTGGTGGGCGGCCTCATGTGCGCCGCCGGCGCGGGTTGTACGGGAATATCGGTGGCGAAGATCAAAAAAGACGAGTTTTCGGAAAAAAAGGTTCCACTGATGGCAATGGCCGGCGCTTTTGTCTTTGCGGGGCAAATGATCAATTTTACCATACCGGCCACGGGTTCCAGCGGCCACATCGGCGGCGGGATTTTACTGTCGGCCTTGATCGGCGGCTACCCGGCCTTTCTGACCATGGCGGCCGTACTCCTCATCCAGTGTCTCTTTTTCGCGGACGGAGGACTATTGGCCCTCGGCTGCAATGTGATCAATATGGGGGCGATTCCCTGCCTTGTCGTCTGGCCGCTTTTGGTCAGGCCCATCCTCAAAAATGGATTCACAACAAAAAAAATCAATCTGACAGCGATCCTCGGCGTCGTAATGAGCTTGCAATTGGGTGCATTCGCGGTAGTTGCGGAAACAAGCGCCTCGGGCATTACCGCCCTTCCCTTCGGAACATTTTTATTGCTCATGCTGCCGATCCATCTGGCCATCGGCCTTGTGGAAGGCTTCGTTACGGGACTCATCCTGAATTTTGTCTGGAAAATGCGGCCTGAAATTCTCACGGGGGCCGTGCGGCAAAAGGCGCTGGACGGCGCCATATCCCTCAAGAAGGTTCTGGCGGTTTTGGGGATTCTTACGGTTATTACCGGGGGACTGCTCTCCCTTTTTGCTTCGGCCTGGCCCGACGGTCTTGAATGGTCCATCGAGAAAATAACAGGAACGGCGGAATTGGAAGCCGATCACCCGCTTTTGGAAACGGCTGCAAGAATTCAGGGAAAAACGGCGATTCTGCCCGACTATACATTTAAAGACGTCGGTGAGGAGGGGAACGCCGCCGGGACATCGCTTTCGGGAATTCTCGGCGGGCTCTTTGTCTTTGCCCTTGCGGGCGGGACGGGATTTCTCATCACCACGCTGAAAAAACAAAAAAGAAGACAGGGGGATTAACGCATAATGGCAGATTTTCGGAGCAAGATCCGGGAGATTTATTCGCTGGAATGCCTTTCCCGCAAAGAGACGCTGATTCATCATCTGCACCCCTTGGCAAAATTTTCGGGCGCGCTTGTTTTTGTGGTCGCGGTCATATCCTGCGGGCGTTATGAACCGGGGCGGCTCATTCCCTTTTTCTTTTATCCCGTGATTTTGCTGTCCCTTTCAGAGACGCCTTATGGATTGATGTTCCGGCGATTGGCCGTCGCCCTCCCTTTTTGCCTTCTGGCGGGAATTTCTAATGTATTTTTTGAAAAAACGCAGGCGGTTTTGCTGGCGGGTCTTTCCCTCAGCTACGGCTGGCTTTCGTTTTTCGTGATACTCTGCAAGGCGCTGCTTTCAGTCTCGGCGATCTTGATCCTCGTGGCGACAACGCCCGTATGCAGACTCTCCCGGGCGCTCCGATCCATGGGGATTCCGCAGATTTTTGTCTCCGTCCTGGAGATGGTCTATCGCTATGCGGGCCTTTTGATCGAAGAAGCCTGCACGATGCAGCTTGCCTACAACCTGCGCGGAACGGGGAAAAAAGGCGTCGACATCCGGCACGGAGGCAGTTTCGCGGGGCAGCTGTTTTTGCGGAGCGCCGACCGGGCGGAGCGGGTCTGGGCGGCCATGAAGCTCCGGGGTTACGGCGCAAAAACCCTTGCGCGGCCTCGATTGGGGTTTGGGCGAAGGGACATGATTTATTTCATCCTTGTCTGTGCATTTTGTCTCGTCTTCCGCTTCTGGGATCTGACCGGCGCCGTTGGGACGCTTTTGGGAGGGAAATGATGCTGACCATCGAACATCTTTCCGTTACGTATCCCGACGGGACCCGGGCCATTGAAGATTTCAACCTGACCGTGGCCGAAGGGGAGACTGCGGGGATCATCGGCAATAACGGCGCGGGCAAGACTTCGCTTTTCCTTTCCCTTGTGGGGATACTCCCTGCGGAAGGGGAAGTCATGGCGGCGGGATTGCGGCTTGAGAAAAAGAATCTGGAGGCGCTCCGGCGGAAGGTGGGTTTTGTGTTCCAGGACCCTGACGATCAGCTGTTTATGCCCGACATCTACGAAGACATCGCCTTCGGCCCACGGTCGGCAGGCTTCTCCGAAGACGAAGTCCGGGAAAAAGTCGGGCGGATCCTGAAAGAACTCGGGATCGAGCATTTGGCGCAACGTTACCCCCTGAAGCTCTCCAACGGGGAAAAGCGCATGGCGGCCATCGCTACGGCCCTCGTGTCGGACCCCGTGATTCTTCTTTTAGATGAACCCACGGCCTTTCTGGATCCCGGGGCCAGGCGCAGACTGCTGTCCTTCCTTAAGACCCTCCGGCATACGATCCTTGTGGCGAGTCACGATTT
>JAISST010000060.1 GCA_031272945.1 Fusobacteriaceae bacterium | reverse complement strand
CAACCCCCTGCTTGCGGGCCGTGGCGCGGGGTCGCCCCCCCCCCCCGGCCCTCCTCCTTGCTGAGGCGCCCCGCCCCCTCGGCCCGCGGCGCAAAGAATTTAAAAGAAAAGGAAACCACTCGAATGAGGGCATTCAAAAATTTTCAAAAATACGAACAAAAAAACGTAAAAAAACTTGCAATTTACCGGCAAAAACATTATAATCATAAGACAGGGGGAATCGAAATGGAGAGACTTCTCATGAAAACGCTCACAACCTGGAAAAGGGGCAAAAGAAAAAACCCCCTGATCCTTTACGGACCCAGACATGTGGGAAAAACATACCTGATTCTGGATTTTGCCCGCCGAAATTACGGGGATATTTTTGTCTGCCATCCCGGCCAAGAAAAAAGGCAGGCCGCCGTCTTCAAGAAAGACCGGGATCCCAAAAGGATCATCCGGGAGCTGGAGGCGCTGACAAATCAACGAATCACGCCCGGAGAGACGCTTCTCTTTATCGATGAAATCCATGAATGCCACGAGGCCCTGGCGTCTCTGGAAAACTTTTCCGACGAAGCGCCCGAATACGATGTAATCGCGGCGTCTTCGCTGCTTGCTCTCACGATCAGCCAGGAGGATTTCTCCTTCCCTTTCGAAAAAGTCTTCACGCTGAAACTGCCCCCGATGTCTTTCAAAGAATTTCTGCTGGCCGCGGGTCAGCGCAGACTGGTGGATGAGATAGAAAATTCCTATCGTTTCAACTTCCCGGTCTTCGGGCAATTGCATGAGACAGCCCTCGAATTCTACCGGACGTACCTGCAGACGGGAGGGATGCCCGCCTGCGTTGACGCCTGGCTCCGGCAGAAAGATTTTTCCTTCGTCCAAAAATTGCAGGAGGAAATCCGGGATTCCTATCTCGAGGAAATGGCCAATTACGCCACGCCTTACAAGACATTCCGGACCGCCGCGGTTTACCGCAGTATTCCCGACCAGCTTAAAAAGGAGAATAAAAAATTTATGTATACGCTTTTGCAGGAGGGGGCCCGGGCAAAATCCTACGAGTTTTCCCTCGATTGGCTGAGAAAATCCGGCATTGTGATTTGCAGCCAAAAAGTGCGGGAAGGCAAGCGTCCGCTGATGGCCTACCGGGATCTTCAATCCATCAAGCTCTACCACGGCGACGTCGGCATCCTCACGGGGACCGGCGGTTGGGAAAAATCCTATTTCCTGTCCGATTCCGAAGAAAGGAGCGAAATCCGGAAAGCCGTCGCGGAAAATTATGTGGCACAGGAACTCTCGGCCACAGGTCATGTTCCCTATTACTGGGAATCGGAGGGCAAGGCGGAAATTGATTTCGTGATCCAGCAACGGGATTCCGTGCTGCCCATATCCTGCAAGACTTCAAGGAGTTCCAAGGGCAAGAGCTTTTCCGTATTTTTGAGCAAATACGCTTTGCCGCTGGGGATAGAAATTTCCGAAAAGAATTTCGCCCTGGAAGGCAATATTCGCACAATTCCGCTCTATGCGGCATTTTGTATTTGATTACAGAAAAAGAACAAAAAAAACATAAAGAAATCCTTGCGAAAAGTCCCGGGGAGTGCTACAATAAATTGTTTTTACGAAAGACTTTACAAGGATAAACCATCAGGAGGAGTGGCGAATTGGAATATACAATAGAAGTGATGATCTCAAGGGACCGGATCGAAAAAAAGGTGAAAGAACTGGCGGCCCAGATCGAGAAGGACCACAAGGGGAAGGAACTGATTTTTATCGGACTGCTCAAGGGCTCCGTCGTATTTATGAGCGATTTGATCAAAGAAATAAAATTGCCAATCATGATTGATTTTATGAGCGTTTCCAGCTACGGAAGCGGGACAAAAACGACAGGAATCGTAAAAATTCTCAAAGACGTGGATTTTGAGGTCAAAGACAAGGAACTTTTTATCGTTGAGGACATTATCGACAGCGGCCTGACTTTGAAATACGTCAAGGAATTTCTCCTGGCCAAAGGGGCAAAAGTCGTGCATATTTGCACGCTTCTGGACAAACCCCAGCGGCGGAAGGTGGACATCAAAAGTGATTATGTCGGCTTTGAGATCCCCGACGAATTCGTGGTGGGCTATGGGCTTGATTACGCCCAGAAGCATCGGAATCTGCCCTATGTGGGAAAAGTTGTCGTTCGGAACGGCAATCAGAGCAGCTGAACATGATGGCGCAGCGTTTCAAGAAAAAATACGGGCAGAATTTTTTAAAGGACCGGGACGGCGTGCTTTACAGGATTGCGGAAATCGCCGGCGTCACGGCGGAGGACCACATATTGGAGATCGGCCCCGGCGCGGGGGCTTTGACGGAGATCCTTCTCGAAAAGGCAAAGAGCGTCACGGCCGTGGAGATTGACACGGACCTGGAAAGAGGACTTCGGGAACGCTTCCGCAATAATCCCCGATTTACCCTTGTCATGGGAGATTTTCTGAAGACGGATCTGCGGGAGATTCTGGAAGAAAAAGGACTTTCGGGAAGGAAGATCAAAGTTGTCGCCAATATCCCCTATTACATCACCTCGCCGATTTTGCAAAAACTGATTGATTTTCGCGCGCTGATCGACTGTGTTTTTGTGATGGTGCAAAAGGAAGTGGGAGAGAGAATTTGCGCCAAAAGAGGGAAAGCCCGGGGGATTTTGACCCTTGCGGTAGAATATTACGGAGAAGCCGCCGGCCATTTTATCATCGGCAAAGAGTGCTTCACCCCGGTTCCAAAAGTGGATTCCGCTTTGATTTCCATTTGTTTTTACGAAAAGACGTCTTTGCCCGCCCTTATACCGGAAGCGGTTTTCTTTCACTATATTCACGCCGCTTTCGCGGGGAAAAGAAAAACCCTCGTGAACAATCTGGCAGGGCTGGGGTTTGAAAAAAAGACCCTGGCGGAAATTCTCCGGGAGACGGGGATCGCGGAAAACGAGCGGGCCGAAAATGTCTCTCTCGCGGAGTATACGGCGTTGATTTCCCGCCTGGAGGCATTGAAAAAAACATAAAAAGTGAAAAAAGCGGGAGCAACCTGAAAGAGAGAAGGTAATTTTATGGAAAGTTATGAATTTGTGATACAGAGCAAAACATCCGATATTGATTTTATCAATAAAATCGTAGAATCCTACGAAGGCGTAGGATTCATCAAGACCGTCGACGCGAAAAAAGGCGTGATCAGCTTTATTGTGACGAAGGATTTCCGGGAGACCGCAAGGGAAATCATAGAGGACCTCAACCGGAATCACGTGAAAACAGAGATCTGTGAGGAAAGGCTTTGGGACGGCGTCCTGTAGAAATTTTCGATCAGAGTCTCCACCGCGATTTCCTCTTCCATGGCGCCGGATTTGACCAGAAACTCCGCCTGCAGGATTTCCCCCAATTTTTTTAAAAGAAATTCTTTTGTGAAAATGCCGATATTGGGCATTTTTTTATAGAGTCCGTATTCGGCCACCGGTTGATTGGGATATTTTTGAAACAGGCTCCGGTAATTTTCCAGACGGCTCTTGAACACATTGAAATTCATGGTCCGCAGGATGATCTTTTCTTCTGTGAGGGCCAGCAGTTTCAGATGAAGGACGAGTTCATCGGCAAGGGCATAAAGAAAAGGCATATACTCCTTGTCTTTTTGTAAAAATTCCAGCAATCCTCTGTAATCTTTTTTCAAAAGGAATCCGTCGACCAGTTTCCGCACGCTGTATTCTTTGTCGGGGGAAAGGATCGGCAGGACTTTTTGCAGGGAATAGCGTTCCCCGTCGAGAAAACTCTTGATTTTCTCCACTTCGTTCCGGATTTTGAAATAATTCTCCCCGACGATTTCTACAAATTTTTCCGCCTCGCCTTCCGAAATGCCGAGCTCTTGCTGGAGTAAGAGCAATACGGCTTTTTTTTGATCCGCTTTGCGATAGCAGATGATTTTTCCGAGGCTTTCCGCGAGATCCAGCTCTTTTTTCCCGAGAGGATTTTGAATTTTGCCGAATTCCGTCAGTTGTTCCTCATACAGCAGGATGACTTCCTTCTGGGTAATATCATACTTCTGGATTCCTTTGAGGAAAGTTTCGAGGTTCTTCAGATTTTCCAGGCGTTTGTAGATCAGAAGCTCCCTGGGCACAAACATGGACATGGTGGAAATGGCGAGAAAAAATCGTTCCTCGTCCTCTTTATCCATGGCGTCGAAGATTTTTTCCCCGATGCCGGGGTTTTTATTCCTGACGGATTGGAGCAGTTCCTGATAGCGGATTTGCAAGGGCGCCGTGTCGCCGTGTAAAAAATACAGCATGGTCTGATGTCTCCTTCACCCGCTCATTTTTGGGAAAAATTCTGGCTGGCGCTCATAATGTAGGGCATGATCTGCTTTTTGCGGGAGATGACGCCCGGCATCCAGACGAGATTATCCTCGAGTTTCACGTCGAGGGCCGCTTCGAGAATGGAGGGGTCTTCCCCGATGGCCAGGGCATAGGAGCCCGACTGGATGATATCGGTAATCACCAGGATGAACAGGGAGAAACGGTATTCTTCGTTCAATTTGCGCATTTCCCGCTCCAGGTCCTCTTTTTTGTCGAGAATGCTCAGGGGATCCACCGTATTGATCTGGGCGACGCCGAATATCTTATCTTTGATCGGAAATTCCTTGAGGTCGCTCGTGAGGATTTCGTGAGTCGACATGGACGAGGCGGAAGTGCCTGCCTTGAGAAGGTCCATGCCGTAGAATTTATAATTTTTGATTTTGCATATTTTTTCCAGTTCCTTGATGGCGAGGACGTCTTTGTCGGTGCACGTGGGGGATTTGAGCAGCAGCGTATCGGAAATGACTCCGCTCAAAAGGATGCCCGCCATACTTTTGTCCGGTTCGACGCCGCAGTCCTTGTAAAGGTTGTAGACAATGGTGCAGGTGGAACCGACGATTTCCGCCGTAATGTTCAGGGGTTCCTCCGTCATGAAATTTCCGAATTTGTGATGGTCAATGACGCGCAGAATCTTCGCGTCCTCAATGCCGTCCACAGACTGGTTTTTTTCGTTGTGGTCCACGAGGATCACCTTTTTTCGGTTGAAGTTGATGAGGTCTTTTGTGCGGATGGTTCCGTAGATGCGTCCGTCGCTTTCCGTGACCGGGAAATTTGTCTGGGCCGCTTCCTTCATCATGTCCCGGATGTCATGCAGGAAATCGTCTTTTTTGAACGAATAAAAACTGCTTCCGGTCAGGATTGACGAGACGGAGATGGACTGGCCGATCCGGCCCACAATTTTGAAAAGGCTGCTCCGTACAAGGACGATGGCGGTCTCCGAGCCCTTCCGCGGCAACACGTGGTCGTTTTCGTCGCAGGCGACAAGGATGACCCGGGCTCCCGCCCCGAGACAGGAATCGATGGCTTCTTCGATGGGCGCCATGAGGACAATGTCCCCCCGTTGGACTTTTTCCACTTCGGAAATCTCTTTGAGATTTCCGCCGATGACGCCGGAAGGATAATTGCCGCTGATTACTTCCCCGTCCAGGGCAGTCATGAGGTTTTCATAGGTCGTCACATATTCTTTGAATAATTTGGAATGATCGAGATTGAGGTAGGTATTGGCAATCTCTGAAACATGCAGCATGGCTTTCAGCTTCAGGTTTTGATCCACGACGGGGAGGCTGGAAAATTTTGTGGCCGTCAGCTTCTCCAAGGCGGTTCGCAGGGAATCGTCCTCGTGGATAAAAGTTTTTTCTATATTGGTGAGATCCGAAATCTGCGCGCTGACCGTTTTCAGCAAGCGGGGTTCCGCCACGCCGAATTTTTGCAGGGCAAATTTTGTCTCCCGGTTCATTTCGCCCAGGCGGCAGGGAACAGCGGGGATCCCCAGCTTATTTTCAAGATTGGCGAAGGCGATTGCCGAGCAGATCGAATCCGTATCGGGATTTTTGTGCCCGAAAACATAAACAGGTTCCATTTTTCCTCCAGTTCCCCGGTTTGCCGCTTTTTTTGGTTGATCCCGAAGAGCATTCACCGCGGGGATTCTGAAAATATTATACCACATTGCGCAATAAACGCAAAAGAAATCTGATTTTTGGGTAAAAAAATACCCACATGTGTGGGTCATGGGTACTAGAAACAAACTGTCATTGTTCCACGTATATATTTTATCATATTTTTTGGAAAAGTCAAGAAAATTTTAATTTTTATCGCCGCGGGCGGTAAAATGATACGCCCCTTACCCTCATTTCATTATCCTGTTTAGCCGTTCCTGTTCATAGTCTATTGAATTCGGAAGAATTCCGAATAAGGATTCCATAGCAGCCATACGATCTCGTTTGGTGCTTATAAGCTTTGCTACCGTCAACACAAATAAGTTAATTTGTCAAGTGAAACGACCTGTTTAAGATAATAATTTGGTCGTTTTAAAGCTTTTCAGTCCCCGTTTTCTATTTCCGTACCGATTTTCCTGCCCCGGTTCGGATGATCTTTCCTTTTTTCAACGCAATCTCCCCGTTTACGATAACCATATAAATTCCTTCCGGCGCGAGGTCGCTTTCGGCAAATGTCGCATGATCGGCCAGCTTTTCCAAAGAGAATAAAACAATATCCGCGTCGTCCCCCACGCCGAGGCTTCCTTTGGGAATCCCTAAGATGTGCGCGGGATCAGACGTTATTTTTTTGATTCCTTCAAAGAGGGAACAAATTTTTTGATCCCGCACGTAACGCGACAAAAAGCGCGGAAATGTTCCCGCGGCCCTCGGATGACCGTCTCCGGTATCGCCCAATATACCGTCGCTGGCAACCACCGTGTCGGGATTCGCCAGCGCAAAGGCAATTTCCGATTCCCGCATCACGTGGGCAATCATCATCGTCCCGGGCGCTGTTTTCCGCAGACGCTGGAATAATTCCTCCGTGCAGCGTTCCCCTTTGTGGGGGCCTTCCGCCACTTCGAGAAGCTCATAATCAATCCCGTAGCGTTTCAGAAATCCGTCGTCAAAGGTCGTGGATCCGATGCTTGTGCTGAAAGCGGCATAGGGATAGCAATCGAAGGAGACGGCGTAGTGTTTTTGAGCGCGCAGCGCGTCCACCGTTGCATAGACGCTCGCCATCTGCCCGAATCCTGCCATACTGCCGATGTGTGAAATTTGAAAATGCGCGGGGACATCATCCGCAAGGGTGAGAAATTCCTCAATGGCCGGAAATATATTTGCCGCGTCGTCCCGCACATGGGCGCTGATCGTTTTTCCTGCGCCCAATTTTGCGATTTCTTTCAATTCCGTATCATTTGCCCCCGGCACATAGCGAATTCCGAAACTGACGCCCATTAAGCCCGCTTCATTCATCCATTTTCTGCCGATGGCGACCATTTCCGCGATCTGACCCGGGGTGGCGTGCGCGTAACGATCCGTTGCGCCGACCTTTTGCCGCAATAACTCATGGGGGAGGAACATTCCGAAATTGACGGGAATTCCCCGATCCACATGCTCAAGGTATGTTGCGGGGTCTCCTCTTCCGATGCCGCAATTCCCCCCGATGGCGGTCGTAACCCCCATCCGGAGCATCCTTTCGAAAATCCGGATCCGGATGCCTTCCGGAGTCAAGGGATCTTCGTGCATATGCAAATCGACAAAACCCGGCGTCACATACAGCCCCGCGGCGTCGATTTCCGTATCGCCTCTGAGGGGTTGCGCGGCAATTTCCTGTATTTTCCCTTCATCAATCAAGAGATTCAGCTTTGAATAAATTTTATTTTCAGGATCAATGAGCATCCCGTTGTTGATTACGATGGTCATAATTTTTCTCCATGTTATCTTTCCTTTGGGAAATTATAACATTTTTGGGACCATCTGACAACCGATTTGAGGGTTCCATTTTCATACCGGCTTTTGGAAAGGCTGTTGCGTCTGCCTTTGGACCAGGTCGTCACGGTATTATACAAAATCCGCTGTACAAAAGTTTGTACAGCGGAAAGATTTGTATTTTTGCTGTCTTAAGTTAATGCCCAAACTTATAATGCAAGCGCAATCCCCAAACCACGTCGATTTTTTCCTTGCAGGTCATCTTCCGGCCCCGGACCTCTATGGAGATCCCGTAGTGGTCCGCCTTTTCCAGGGTCAGCACGGCCGCTCCGATCAATGCGTGTTTGTCTTTTTCAGGCGCCACAAGGCGCATCCAGTTTCCGTCGGAGCCGACGGACCGCACGCGGTTTCCTTCATAATGATCGCCCAGTTCATAGGCCCAGGCCAGCTTTCCTTCCAGTTTTGCCGAAAGTTTTCCGCCGAGATACAATTTCTTTTGAGCCGTTGCGCCGATCTCAGGGCGGATGCTGAAATAGTCGTTCCCTTTGATTTCCAGACGCAGGGCCCCTTCTTTGCCGAGTCTTTCCTTAAATTGACTGACATTTCCGTATTCGAGGTTCAAAGCTCCGTAGACGCCTATTTTTGTCGACACGGTTCTCAGGATCGTCCGCTCAAGCTTATTGTCGAAAGATACGCTCCACGTATCGTAAGAAGCGCGGTTGGTCCGCAGTGTTTCGAGCTCCAGCCTTCTTGTGGCTTCATGCCGGTTGTAGCCCGCTTCCAGCCGGGAGGTCCACTGCCATTTGTCATTTTCCAGGTAACCCTTGACGAGATGCAATCCCAGGCGCGCGCTGTAAATTCGCTCTTTGGAATTCACGTGAAGCGCGGGCGCGTCGTCAAAGCGGAAGTTTCCGACCGCAAAGGCCGCGCTCCAGCCGTACTTGTCGCCGAATTTTCTCCCGTCATAGTCTTTCATGTAATAGAGCCCCGCGATGTCGTAGTCATAGTCGTCGATGCCGACGGTTTTGTCGCGGAAATTCCCCTGCCGGTACATCACGCTGTATTTGTCCGTATTCCGCGTATAGTTTCGGGAATCAATCAATTCCTCAAAAGAGGCGTCAAAGGCGTCCTGCATATTTTCCATCCGCTTTTGGATCGTGGCGTAGATGTCTCCCCGGGTCTCCGACAGCATCCGGGCCGATTCCGCCGTGTAGGTTTGCGTGTCATAGAGTCCCGCCAGATAATAATTGAGGGATTTCAAGGCCAGACTGTCGGGACTGTAGGGATCCTTGGCGAGAATCTCATCCCATTGGACGTAGAGCGTATCGAAGCGTTTTCCGATGGTGATGTCGGTATAGGGGCGCTTGGCAATCAGAAGATCCCCTTCCGTCGTGACTTTCCCCACGAAAAGCGGTCCCAATACCGGCGTGATCTTGGAGCCCGACGTCGTGGTCAACGCCGTAGTGATGAAGTTTTTGATCTCATAGGTCTGTCCGTTTCCGGTCAGAGCGTAATCAGGTAAAATATTTACCTCGCCGCTGACATTTTGGGCGTCAAATACCGGAACGCCGCTTGTGACGTCGACAAATGCCCCGTCGACGACGAGGTCGCCGTCGGTATAGAGGGTTCCGCCGACGGATACGTATTGTCCGTTGACAGTAATGACGCCTCCCGCGGTGATTTGCACGGCTCCCACGTCGGCAATCCCCGCACTGAGAATGTTTTCGGCTTTTCCGCCCGCGCTCAGGACATGGATGTTTCCTTTATTGAGGAAGGCGCCCCCGCCCTGGATGCCGACGCCGTTTGTGACATTGATGTCGCCGTAGTTTTCGAGAATCCCGTTATGTCCGATGAGCATGCCGATGCCTGCGCCGACGTTGATGAGGCCGTTATTGATGATTTTTGCGTCTTTGTAAGCGGCCATGCCGATGTTCCAGGTATCCGCGGGCTGATCGGCTCCGAGGTTGATGGTTCCGTTGTTGACCCCGACGGCCTCATCGCGGATTAACATGCCGATTCCGCCGTTATTGACCTCGATGACGCCTTCATTCGTAAACCGCGTGCCGTATCCTTCGGCGTAGATCCCCAGGGAATGGTCTTTTTTCGCTTCGAGCGTTCCTTTATTGACAATGTCGGCGCCCCCCGCGGCGTAAATGGCTACGGAATTCAGATGTTTCTGGGTTTCCGTATGGCCGGAAGTGTTATCCCCGCCGAATTCCGTTTCTCCCGCCCGGATTGTCGCGTTATTTGTAACCTGCACATTTCCGTCCGCGTAAATACCCAGCGCGCTTTTTCCCAAATCCATGGGCGCGTCGTTTATGACGGTGATCGCGCCGTTTCCTTCTGTTTGCGCGTAAATGCCGTAGTCCGCATCGCCTACGGACCAGACGGATCCGCCGGCCCGGACCAGGGCCGATTCTCCGTTTCCTGTCTTTTTATAGATCCCGAGGGAACCGCCGGAGTTGGTTGTGACTGTTCCTCTGTAGTTCACATCTCCCGATCCCGTGCTGACAACACCCAACGTTCCGTTGGAGCCGAGGTCCATGTCTCCCTTTACGCTGAGATCAATGTTCTTTCCGGAAATTCCGATGGCCTTGTCGCCTGCGGCAATGTTCCCCGTCAGGGTAAAGTCGTCTCCCGCGGCGCTTCCCTCGGCTGAAATTCCGATAGCCGACGCTCCCAGATTGAGGTTTCCTGTATGAGTAGACGTTCCCGTGAGACCGACGCCGTAGTAGCCAATGCTGTTATCGTCGATTTGGAGCGTACCTGTTCCCGTATAGCCGTTCCCGTTCTGGTATACGCCGATGGAAGATTCCGCTCTGTTTGGATCAAAGGCGGAGCGTCCGACGGCGATGATTCCGTCCACAACCACCTTGCTGTCCTTTGCGTAAATCCCCGCGTTTCTGCGGCCGCTGACGCTGATCCCGCCCTTTGCGGCCACAGTGGAATTGCTGTCGGCCACGACGCCGATGCTGTCTGTGGCCTCGCCGGGAACCGTGACGGCGTTTGTCGCCGTACCTTCCGTATTTTTGAGGATGGCGCCCGCCGCGTGATAATCTTTGAGATAGATTCCCGGTATGTTGACGTTCCCCGCAACCGTATCGTAATAAATGCCCATGGTATAGGGACTGGATGCGGAAGCGCCGCCTTGAACGGAGACCAGTCCGTCGGGGATGGCGCTTACGTCAGCGCCCCGGACATATATGCCGGCGCCGCCTTCTGCGGCAAGGACAGACCCGCCGCTTGCGCCGAAGGTTCCGCCTCCGGCAAATATAAGGCCGATACTGTCCGATGCCCGGACGGTTCCGCCGGTGAGAATGATGCTGCCTCCTGTGGTATAGGCGTAGACGCCGTCGGTTCCGAAGGCAAAGCTGTCGGCGTCAAAACTGACGGAGGAAAGACGGTCGGCGTAGACGCCGATGCCGTTATTTCCGATGGTGAAAGAAGCGGCCGGGCTCACAATCAGTTTACTGGGAGCGGCGCTTCCCTTGGCAATGACGCCGATGGCGCGCTTGTTGGCGTCGCCGTCCCCGAGGACGATGTTGCCTTTTACGGTAACGCCGTTTGCGTTGCCGGAAGCGTTGTCGGCCAAAATTCCGACGCTTTCATTTCCGAGGGTAATCCGGTCGGCGTTCAAAGTCCCGTCGGCCGTGATATTCTGGATGGCGATACCGGTGCTTCCGGTCGCGGTTCCGCTGATATTGCTCGCTGTTACGTCCGCCAGTTTGTTTCGCATAAAGATACCCGTTGCGTCGTCGCCGGTGATATCAATGAATCTGTTGGAGAGCTTGTGATCGCTTTCGTCGTAGATTCCGAAGCCGTCCCGCCCGACCTCGATAACGCCGTCGTTGACGATATCGGCCGCGTCTGTGTAAAGGGCGATGGACGGCTGCCCGGCCGTGTTTTTTCCCGTGGATCGGATGACGCCCGAATTCGTCAGGGTAACGGCGTCGGAAGGGGTGGAGCCTCCCTCAATGGCGGCGATCCCTATGCCGCCGTCGGTGATTGTGAGATTCCCGCTGTTGCTGACTGTATTGGGCCGCGTCATGTCGCTGTCATAGATGCCCAAAAGCGCTGTCACGCCGCTCAGAGAGACTGCTCCCGCATAGGAAAAGTCGCCATTTTTGGTAGCCGCCATGGTTCCGTTTCCGACTTGGACGAGATTCGGCCCGAGGTTTACCGTTCCGCCGTCGTTGTAGATGCCGATGCCGCCCTTGCCGGACGCGAAAGAAATGGTATCCGTGCCGTTTTGTCCGATGTCGGCCGTGGCGCCTGCCGCTACGTAGATTCCTTCGCCGCCTTGGACGTCCAAAAGAATGCCGTCGGCGTCGAAGGTCGCGTTTTTGCCTACAAAGACAGCGACGCCGTTTTCGGTGGTGACGGTGGAATGCTTAAGCGTCAGATTTGTCGTCGGCGCGGTTGTCGAAGCCGCCCCTTCGATATAGATCCCGATGCCGTTCTTTGCGTTGACAGCGGGGCCCGTAAAGGCGTCGCCGACGGTATAAGCGCCGATCCCTGAGGCCAGGAATACGCCCACGGGGTTTTTCGTTTCGCCCGCGCCTGTGACGGCGGCGTTGCCGGTTGTGATTGTTACAGGATCAATGGTCACGCTGCCGTCGAGGACATAGACGCCGACTCCGCCGTCGCCGACGGTTACGTCTTTCTGTATGGCGGCGTAATCGACGGCGGCGACGCCGATGATTTCCGATCCCTTCGGCGCTACTTCAAAGTCCACGGGAGAATTGTCCGCGTAGACGGCTATGCCGTCGGGCGCGAGATCCAGGGTTCCGGGGTCCGTGACGGCCGTCGCCGCGGTACTGTCCAGATACAAGGCGATGCCATGGCTCCCGGTGGTTATGATGGTTCCGCCTGCGCCGTCGAAGGTACTGTCCGAGTCCTTGATATATACGGCTGTGCCGGTGGAAACGACGATATCCCCGGTATTAAAACCGGCCGTCGTTCCGGTTCCGCCGAGATAGATGCCGGTCACGGCGTCGGCGTCTATGGTTCCCGGGTTTTTCACCACAGCGGTCCGGCTTGCGGCGGAGATTCCCGCCATGCCCGTGGACCCTGCGGCGGTCGAAGCCGCGGATATGACGCCGCTGTTGGTGATGATTCCTTCTTCGGTATAAAGACCTACGCCTGCGACGGCCATGAGGTTAATGTTTCCGTCGTTACCGAGAATAAGCTCCGATCCGCTGCCGGCCATGCCGCCGACGGATGCTTCGGTATTGACGGTAATGTCTTTCCCGATGGTCAGGATCTTGTTGGTTGCGACGTAAATGCCTGTCAGCGGGTTACTCCCGTTCAGAATCACGTTGGTCTCATGCGTAATCGTGTTTGAGGTCGGGTCATAGTAAATCCCGACGTTGGATGTCGATTCATTGTTTGTGACCGTGATGTCTTTTCCGGCGGCGTAAGCGTCCTTTTGCAGGTACATGCCCAGGCCTCCCGCATTGAGATTCAAGGAAAGCCCGCCCGTCGCCACGGTCACGAGACCGCCGTTGTCTCCGTAAACGCCCACCGCGCCGGAATTGGCGTTGACTATGCCGTCGATGGTCGCGTCTCCTTCCAAAAAGGCGCCGACGGTCTTGGCGCCGTTGGCGGTCAGTTCGCCCAAATGCAGCGTGTTGTCGTTTTTGGAATAGATTCCCGCGGCTTCCTGATCCACGGTCAGGGTTCCGCCGCTTCCGTCGTAGGTATTGGGTTTTCCCTGTCCGTCAAGGTAGAACCCGATGGTCTTGTGGTCTTTTTTGTCCTTATCGGGGGCTGTGACGCCGTGTATGGCGATGTCGGCGTTATTGACGATCGTTCCCTCGTTTGTGCTGTAAATCAGGATGTTTTTGTTCTCATTGGGGGAGGTGAAGGAGATGTCTTCCCCGATGGCGATGGTTTTCTTTCCGTCGTTGTAAATACCGATGGATTCGCTTGCGTAGACCTTTGGAGTCGCCGTCTCAAAGTTGATATTTGTGGCGGACGCCGGATTCAGGTCAAGATCGCTGTCAAGCAGATAGATCCCGATGGATTTGTCCGTATGGATGTTGATTTCTCCGGCATTGTTTACTTTTGTTCCTTCCTGGGCGAATATGCCGATATTGCCGGTCGCGGTTCCGCTTAGCGTGATGGTTCCGGTATTGCTGTTTGTAATGGCTCCCGACGCGGTTCCGGTTTCAAATTCTCCAAATATGCCGATCATGCCTGCATTTTGGGAAACGAGTCGAATGGTTCCGTCGTTGACGATGGTTCCGGAGTCTGAGTATATTCCGACGTCATTGGAGACTCTGCCCGAATTGCCTTCCAATTGCAAGGTATTTCCGCTGTTAATGGTGACGGAGCCGCCTTTGGAACTTGCGACGCCCACTTTGCCATCTGTGGTGAGATCGGCCGCCAGTGTAATTTTCGCATTGCCGCCGTTGGCCACATAGGGGATGAATCCTTCACTTCGCTGAGTGATCGCCGTAATGTCCTGCGCGTTTTTCAGGGTTACTTGCGCGTTTTTGTCGGCATAGATCAACGATGCGCCGTCGCCGAGGACGCCGAATGTTACCTTTGACAGGTTGTCCACATCGGGCGTTCCGTCGTCATAGTACATGAAGACCGCGCCGTTGGCGAGGTTTACGCTGAGATCATCCAATGTAAAGCTCGAAGAAGTACTGTCCGCGGAATAAAGGCCGATTGCGTTTTCTTTTAGATTCAATCCGGCGCCTGTATCGAATACGACTGGAGCCGAACTGGAGGCAACGACTCCAATGGAGGACTCCGACGGACCTGTTTCTCCAACGGTAATTTCACCATAAATTGTTGCAGTTCCCGCAACATTGTAGAGACCTACAGCTTTTTCGGTATTCGTGTCGAGGGTAATCGTTCCCGTCGAGTTCATGGTAAATATTCCGCCGTTGTTGTAGACGCCGATGAGGGGTTGGGTATTGTCCGTACCGGGGCCGATGGAGATTGCGCCGTTATTGTCAAAAACCGGAGAATCCGCATCTTTTTTGAGGATAACGGCAATGCCGCCCTTTCCTGTGGCGTTAATGGATCCGTTGGTTTCATTTGTAAATGAACCCTTTTCTCCAAAGAAACCTATATTTCCCGATCTTTCTACAGTGGATGTGTCGACAACAAATGTTTCGGCAGAGGATGTGGCCGTAATGATTCCGTTATTTGAACCTTTGCCGTCCATAAGCACAAAGCCGATGTTTTTATTTCCGTTGACGGAAATTAAGGCGTCGGTATTGATTATAAGGGACGCGCTCCCAGTGTCCGTCGAAGCTTGTACAGCGCCGTAGTTTTCAATGCCGCTGACGTTGATTGCACCGAATACAGTAATTTTGCCATCCGTTCCGCCTGTTCGTACGCCGGCGCTTTTCGTGGCATGGTCGTCTTCTGCATTCGCGACGTTGACTGTTCCCGCGACTTCTACTGTTTTTGTACCGGCGCCGGCGGGATCCGTAACCACAACTGCCATGAGATCTTCGTCCCCTTTGGCAAGGTATTTGGTCGCAACTTCAGTATAAACTCCAACGGCCTTTTCTCCCGATTTGACATTGATAATGCCGGTTTCTTCATTGCGAACCGCTTGAATCGGGTGAAACAAACCGATTCCGATTGATCCGGCGCCGGAAATGTTCAAAGTTCCTTTGTTAAAAATGCCACTGATGCTTTTATAATAACCTGTATATTTCCCATTGTATTCAGCGTCAGTAAAAACTGCCGGATCATAGTGGTAACCGAAAATACCTTCTTTGGTTTCCGTATCAAAAGGCGAAGTTGAAAGGGCATAGGAATTGCTATTATTAATATTGATGGTTGCACCTTCCTCATTGATTGCTTGCATCAGAACAGCGCCGCCATATATATTATTTCTAATACCTGGATAAGTATGGGAATCCGTGTTGTTCGCCTTTTGTTTTTCAGGTTTCAGCTGGATTCCAAGACTGTTTTTTGCATCCATTGTGATCGTGCCAGTGTTAACAAGTCTGGTCATGGTATTGTCAGATGAATGATCAAAGTTGTTAAAGCCCATTGCTTGTTGCTTCTCTCTTGAATGTGCAGCGTCATCCTGTCCGTGGATAGTTCCTTGATTAACGATCATGGTTTGACTGATTTTGTTTACAGGCCAATAGGGCGAATTCGTATCATATTTCAAGTTTGAACCTGTAGTATAATGGGTTCCTTGCAGATCAATTCCGATGGTATTGCTTTCAGCCAAGGTCAGTGTTCCTGATGAGAAATAGTCATTACCATTTGTTGCCTCATCAATTTCAATAGCTCTTCCGGGATTATTCGCTACGGTGATATCGACATTGATCAAAACGTCTTCCTCAATTCCCCAGAATCCGATATAAGCGTTGGAGCTTGTCGTTGAACCTGAAGGAACGTCGTCTATCATCCAATGGTCGTATGCATACACATATTTCTCCGTATCGGGGTCCAAAATAAGTTTACCTGTTCCCTCGGATTCTATTGCGCTGGGATAAGCTCTGCCATGGCTGGCATGCCAGTAATAATTCCCCTCAAAACTGCCATCGTTGAATGAAACCGTTGATGGGGTAATTGAATCAATCTTCGGCGCCGTCACTTTCGGCGCGTCCGGGATACTCACGGCTTTCGGCTCAATTTTCGGCGCGCCGGGCGTCTTCGGCGCCTCCACAAATACCGATACCGGATCAATGGCCCCCGGCGTCGTCACTTGGACCTCGGGCGCATCGGGCGACGTGATCTGCGAAATCCCCGCAGGGGGTTCTATAACCGGCGCCGCTATGGCCATAACCTTGGGCTCCGGCAGCGTCCCCAAACTGACTTCCGGCGCTTCCACGCCGAGCGGGATGCTGACGGCCGTCTGCGGCACATAGGGAGCGGCGGGCTTCACATTGGCTCCCACGTCTATGGTTTCCTCGTATCTTCGGTCGTCGTCCACGGTGCCCTGACCTTGGGTCAGGCGCTCCAACGCGATTTCATACAGGCGCTTCGTCGTTTCTTCGTCCTGGAGTTGTTTTCCTCCCATGGCTTCCACGACGCGCGCGAGATCTTCCTTGAATTCCTTTTCCGTTCGATCTTTCCCTTTTGCGCTTTTTTCCAGCCAATAACTGAAAAAAACCAGCGTACTCCTGAAAAACGGCCGGGAGTAGAAATCTCCCCGTCGGAGGTTCAGCAATTCGCTTGTTTTGAGTTCTTTTATTTTCGCCTCATTTTCGGCGATCAAGGTTTTTATATCTTCTTTTTGAGATCGAATTTTCTCCAACAGTTCTTCCCGCGCCGCCCCGACGGGTCCCGCCGCGGCAATGGCCACTCCCGGCTTCCCCGTAAACATCAACGCGATCAACATGCTTGTCACATATATTTTTTTTCGACTGAAAAAACGCGTGAGCGATTTTCCCGCCATCCGCACCTGGCCCATATTTCCTCCTTTTTATGGTTCTTTGTTTTATTCAAAATGATAAGCGTCCCTAATCTGTCAAAAATTCTGAAAAACAAAAAACGTACTCCCTGTCGGAAATCCATTTGTGCGGCGAGCGCAGTCTAAATGGCTTGTTTTCAGTATTTCATATTTTGCACCGTTCGGCCATTCCATAACCGGCCTTCTATGGATATTGTACCATATTTTTTTAATTTGTCAAGCAAAAACCTTATAATATTTATCGAATTATTAAAGTCTCTGTGTCCATAGATTCGAAATCCGCCTGAAAATGAGCGCAAAAAGTCAAATAATCGCCTGTATTTGTCGGCATATTTTTATCGATCACTCCACCGACACCAGATTCACCCTGGAAACGCCGTCGATCTCGCTGACCCTCCGGATGAATCCCTCAATACTGATATTCATTTCGCTGACGTCCATACTCATGGTGACCACCGCCTTCGTATGGATAGGAATATTCTGGTTGATCGTAATGATGTTGCAGTTGGACGATAAAACCAGTCGCAGCACGTTGGAGAGCACCCCTTTTTTATGATGCAGGATAAAGGAGATCACGGCTTTTTTCTGCAGCATGTTGCTCGTGGGCAAAAAAACGTAATCTTTATATTTGTAATAACTGCTTCTGGAAATCCCCACTTTTTTTGTGGCTTCGCTGACTTTCAAAAATTCCTTTTCTTCCAAAAGCCGGTTGACTTCCACGACTTTCTGGAATACGTCCGGCAGGACGGATTTGTCCACAATCAGATAATTGTCCAGCATGATTTTCGCCTCCCGGGCAAGGTTTTAGAGAATTTTGGCCCCTTCCGTATCGAGCTTCAACAGGCGGGCGGTCCATCCGCATTGCAATCCCTTCAGTTTTTCTCCGATGACGGCGGCGTTTTCCTCCTGCTCCAGAATATTGATCAGAGTTGAGCCGCTGCCGGAGATAAACAGGCAGACGCTGTCAATTTCCCGGCAGAGGGCGCGGACCTCGTCGTATTCCCGGATCAACTTTTTTCTGTAGGGCTCGTGAATTCGGTCGTCCATTGCGATCCGCAGCAGGTCTTTATCATAGTCCTCAAAGGATTTGAGGACGACTCCGAGCCGGGAACTGCTGTAGGTCACGTCGGAAAGGGAGTAACTGCCGGGCATGGCCCGGCGGGCGTCGGCCGTATTGACTTCAAAATCCGGGATCAGCGCCAGCAGGTGAAAGCGGGGGTCCATATCGTATTTTTTGTACCAGGCTCTGCCGCCTATGGCGCAGGAGGCTGTGAGTCCCCCGAAGATAGCGGGCGAGACGTTGTCGGGATGTCCTTCTATGGCTGTGGCCATGGAAAAAACAGCGTTCCTGTCGACCGGGCTTCCGGTCAGCCCGTAAGCGCCCAAGATTCCTCCGATGACACAGGAGGAACTGCTGCCGAGGCCTCTGGCCACCGGAATATCCGAACGGATGTCAATGGAAACGCCGGGCGCGGTCTTTCGCAAATGGGAAAGGCCGGCCAGAAAACTTTGGTAAACAAGATTTTCATTGTTTTGGAATTTTGGATCGCAACCTGTAATTTGCAGGCCATCAGGTTTTTCCGCAAATGTAAATTCCCCATAGAGATTGAGGGCCATTCCCAGCGTATCAAAGCCGGGGCCGATGTTGGCGCTTGTGGCGGGCACGCGAATTTTCACCATCTCAGCTCATCCTCCCCAAGAGATCCCCGATCAAGCGTTCCATCTCTCCGATTTCGATGACGTCGCTGTGGCGGATTTCTTTTCCCGCAAGATTCCGGAGCGGCGCCGGAATTTCGACGCCTGTCTTTTTGTACAGGCGCTCCATCAGGAGAAATTCATCCTCCGCGCCGGTCTTCTCAAAAGCCCGGATGACGTCCCGGGAAAATTTATAGGGGGAAGCCGTGGAAAGAATGACCGTTTCATAGTCTCCAAGCAATTCTCCGCGACTTTTTTTGAAATCCTCAAAGACCGTCCGGGCCACTGCCGTATGGGGATCCATGAGGTAGCCGCAGTCGTCAAACTCCCGCCGGATTGTGCGTAAAGTTGTGTCGTCATCGGCAAAGCCTCCCGAGAAAAGCTCCCGGATCCGGGAGAGCAGTTGGGGACGGATCTTGTATTCGCTCCTCTGATTGAGTTGCCCGTACAGTTCTTTTACGTAGGCGGCGTCGGCATCGCTTTCATGATAGATCAGGCGCTCAAGGTTGCTGGAGATCAGGATATCCATGGACGGGGATATCGTCGTATGGAAGCGTCTTTTCCGGTTGTAGATCCCCGTCAGGAAAAAGTCCGTCAGGACGTTGTTGCGGTTGGAAGCGCAAAGGAGCCTGTGGATCGGGAGTCCCATTTTCCCCGCGTAGTAACCGGCCAGAATATTGCCGAAATTGCCGGTAGGTACTACAAAATTGACCTTGTCGCCCTTTTGGATGAAACGGTCCCGGATCAGGGCGCCATAGGCGGAAAAATAATAGACAATCTGGGCCGCGAGCCTTCCGATGTTGATGGAATTGGCGCTGGAAAGCCGGATGCGGCGTTCGTCGAGTTTTTCCAGAAATTCTTTGTCTGTGAAAAGGGCTTTCACCCCGTTCTGCGCATCGTCAAAATTCCCACGAACGGCGGCGACTCCGGTATTGTCGCCTTCCTGAGTCCGCATCTGCAATTCCTGGATCTTGCTCACTTTTTCAAAGGGATAGAAGACGATGATCTTTGTGCGGGCAACGTCTTTGAAGCCTTCGAGGGCGGCCTTCCCCGTATCGCCCGAAGTGGCCGTCACAATGAGAATGTCCCTGGGGAATCCGGTCTTTTCCAGGGCGTATTTTGTGAGCTGGGGCAACAATTGCAGGCCGAAATCTTTAAAGGCGGCCGTGGGTCCGTGAAAGAGTTCCAGAATGTGGGAATCCTTCAGATGGACAAGGGGCGCGGGCGTCGCCGTCGAGAATTTCCCCCGGTAGGCGGATTCCGTCAGCGTCCGGGCGTCTTCCGTCCCGATTCCCAAAAACTTTTCGAGGACGTTCCGGCAGATGGTTTCGTAGTCCATGTCGGCAAGCTCCGAGAGATTCAAGGCGGTATTTTTAAAATCCCGGGGCGCGTAGAGACCCCCGTCGGGGCTGAGTCCCTGTAAAATCGCGTTTTCCGGTATTTCCCGGATCTTCCCGGATCTTGTGCTTTCATAATAGATCGGCATCGCTGTGTTCCTCCTGAAAAATATTGAAATTATCATTGAAAATTCCACTGTTATATGATACAATGTTTTTACTGAAAATACAAGTGTTTTTCCAGAAAAGACATTTTTTTATTTGAAAGATTTTCCGGAGACGCATTTGAGCAAAAGATGGCCGAAGAGGATACCGCAGGGGATTCCCGGCCTTGAAGGAGGACATCATGAAAATTGCCATACTGGGATTTGGAACGGTGGGAAGCGGCGTCTACGACATCCTTTCCAACCAGACATCCCCGCTTTTGGCGAATATCAAAACGGCAAAAATACTGATCCGGAAAGGAAAGGAAAAAAAGCTCCCGATCATGACGGACAGCATCGAAGAGATCGTATCGGATCCGGAGATATCTCTTGTGGTGGAGAGCATGGGCGGGCTGACCCCCGCCTACGAATACATCAAAATGGCCCTTACGCACAAGAAGCACGTGGTCACGGCCAATAAGGCCGTCATTGCCGCCAATATCGAAGAATTTGAAAAGCTGGCGCGGGAAAACGGAGTTTTCCTTTCGTTTGAAGCCAGTACGGCGGGGGGCATCCCCTGGATCGCTTCGGTGGAAAAAGCCCGGCGGATCGACGCCATCACCAAATTTTACGGCATCTTGAACGGCACGACAAACTACATCCTCGATTCCATGGATGAAAGCGGAGCGGACTTCGCGGAAGCCCTGGCAAAAGCCCAAGAGTTGGGCTACGCCGAGGCGGATCCGGCTGCGGATATCGACGGGATCGACGTCCGGAATAAAGTCGTGATCTCCTGCGCCATCGCCTTCAATTCCGTAATCGACGCGGCGCGCTTTCCCTGCTTCGGCATACGCAACGTGACAAAGACGGATTTTGATTATTTTAAAAAGGATCAATGCACGATCCGTCTGATCGGAGAGGCGGAACGGGTGGGGGACCGGTATGAAGCTTTTGTCATGCCCAATTCCTTCCACAGGGACGCCATGGAAGCCACGGTCCGGAGAAACCTGAACATTGTGACTCTGTACGGCAGCACCATCGGAGAATTGAAATTTTACGGACAGGGGGCCGGGAAATTCCCGACGGCAAACGCTGTGATCCAAGACATCCTCGATATTTATTCCCACAAGACGGAATATACCATTGACGCGGGAAAAAAGATCGGTTATGACGACGCCTTGCGGAAAAACCGCTATGTGATCCGTACGAAGCAGCGCTTTGACGATCCTTCCTTTCATACCATCGACAAATTTCAAGATTGTTATTACCACAAAACGGGGGAAATTACCATCAGGCAAATGATGGAACTGGTCTCCAGGGCAAAAGCGCTGGATGACCGGTGTTTTATCATAAAAGAGGCGAATTTTCAGGGGGAGAAATGTTGAAAATTGTAAAGTTCGGCGGATCATCCGTCGCCAACAGCGAGCAGTTCAAAAAAGTCAAAGAAATCGTATTGTCCGATGAAAGCAGGCAGTTTGTCGTTATCAGCGCTTCCGGAAAGGGGAGGAACGCAGACAACAAAATTACTGACCTGCTGTTTCTGTGTCACGCGCATCTGGAATACAACATCGCCTGCGACAATATTTTCCAGATCATCCGGG
>JAISST010000011.1 GCA_031272945.1 Fusobacteriaceae bacterium | reverse complement strand
CTTTCAGGCGTGGGAATATAGCTGTCCACGGCTTCCATGAGCTCCAGAATCTTGGGTTCCCAGGCCTTGTCGCCGTTCAATGCCGCCAGGGCCGATCCCGTAATCACGGGGATGTCGTTTCCGGGGAAGCCGTATTCCGTCAAGAGGTCTCTTACTTCCATCTCTACCAGTTCCAGCAGTTCCGGATCGTCCACCATGTCGGCCTTGTTCAAAAATACGATGATATAGGGCACGCCTACCTGTCTCGAAAGCAGAATGTGCTCCCGGGTCTGGGGCATGGGACCGTCGGCGGCGGATACCACAAGGATGGCGCCGTCCATCTGGGCCGCTCCGGTAATCATGTTCTTTACATAGTCGGCGTGGCCCGGGCAGTCCACGTGGGCGTAATGCCTCTTGTCCGTTTCGTATTCAATGTGGGCCGTATTTATCGTAATTCCCCGTTCCTTTTCTTCGGGAGCGGCGTCAATACTGTCAAATTCGACTTTTTTGTTGTGCTTGGGGTCCTTCTCGGAAAGCACCTTGGAGATAGCCGCTGTCAGCGTCGTCTTGCCATGGTCTACGTGACCGATCGTTCCGATGTTCACATGGGGCTTCGTGCGTTCAAATTTTTCTTTTGCCATTTAATATGTACCTCCTGTAATTATATATTTTATATATTTTTCATTGAGCCGGTGGAAATCCTTCGCATATACTAAAATATACAACTTTCTTCTATTTTTTTCCACTTTTTTTTGAAAATTTTTAAAAAAAATCCCATACGCAAGCATGGTCCGATTTAGGTAGGTGGTGGTGAGGGAAGGATTCGAACCTTCGAAGGCAGAGCCGTCAGATTTACAGTCTGATCCCTTTGGCCGCTCGGGAACCTCACCATGCGCTCTTATTTTTTTGTAGTGGTAGTCCCAAGGGGAATCGAACCCCTGTCTCCAGAGTGAAAATCTGATGTCCTAACCCCTGAACGATGGGACCTTGTGAGTTACAAGCATTTCCCGGAAATCCCCTCATCCGGAACCGGAACAGCTCCTTCTTTGCAACACAAAGCTGAAACGCAAGACACAAGAGTTATAATACATTATTTTTCGCTATTTGTCAACTCTTTTTTTGTCGTTGGTTTTAACTTTTTTTAGCGCCGTCCTTTCAAGATACCGGACTTTCCCGCAATTTTTCCGCTATTTGAAAATTTTTTCGATTTCTTCCTTCCGATATTCTCTTTTCTCCCGCATATTTTTCAGGAGTTCCTCGTTCATTTCAATCTTGCCTTCGATTTCCCGCACTTCTCCGATGATCTCCACCCGGTCGGCCGGATACCCCGTCCCGATGATCTCCTTCAGCAGCCTCTCCATGGTCTGTCGGCTTGCGGGCGTCACCCAGTCTTCGGCGCCGGCCCTGGCAAGGGTATTCAGCTGCCATTTTTCTATGCGCAGCGTCTTCACATAGGCCGTCAGGTCCAGGATTTCCCGGGTCCCGTCGTTCAGGCCTTCTATGATAAAGGTTTCCAAATGGATCTTTCCCGGGAAATTCGCGCAAAAATTCCGCATATTTTCCATAAAGGCTTCCAAGTCCAAGGGTTTTCCCCGGCAGATTTTGTCGAAGGTATCCCGATGGACGCTGTTGATCTTTGTGAGGACGAGATCTGCGGCCGCCAATTCCTTCCGTACTTCCGGATCCGAAAAAAGAAGGCCGTTTGTGATCACGGCGACTTTGACCGGATAATGCCCTTTGACCCAGCGAATGATTTCCCCGAGATCGAGACTCAGCGTAGGTTCCCCCGCTCCCGAAAACGTCACATAATCGGGCGTCATGCCTCCGAGGACCTCCCGCAGCTCCTCTTTGATTTCGGCAGGGTCCTTGAAGCGTTCCCTTTTTTCAGACAGCGCGTCTGTCTTTCCGCATTCGCAAAAAACACAATCCAGATTACAACTCTTGGCCTTCACAAGGTCCACGCCCAACGATACCCCCAGGCGTCTCGAGGGGACAGGGCCGAACAGATGCCGAAACATTTTTACCTCCGTGAATTTTTTCTACCGGCTTTCCGGTGGATTCGGAAAAAATTTAAAAAAGGCGCGCCGTAAAAGCGCCCGGTTATTTTTTGGAGGCGACGACCAGATTTGAACTGGTGATGGAGATTTTGCAGACCTCTGCCTTACCACTTGGCTACGTCGCCCCGTTCTCAAAAGAAATGATGGTGGTCGCTATAGGACTCGAACATATGACCCTCTGCTTGTAAGGCAGACGCTCTCCCAACTGAGCTAAGCGACCATATTTTTACTCGCCTTATTATGATACCTCATTTTTTGAAATAAATCAATCCTTTTTTTGCTTATTTCTGATTTATTTTGTAAGCTACCCCAATAACGGCGGATTTTGACACAAAAATTTTTTTCAATTTTTCCCGATCAATTTTTTATAGGAAAATTTGCAACAGGGCAAGTTTGACATTCACGGGATATCGAAGCGTCGCCTTGACGGACAGTCTCTTTTCCAGCCCTTCCCCATAGCTCATGGCGTGAACCCCGTAGCGGATAATCTCTTTGTAGATTTCCCGGTTTCCGCCGTATTTCATGATTTCCTCCACAAAGGCCAGCTTGTCCTTCAGCGGCAAATAAGCCCGCTGGTCCAGATAATTCCGGATCGCCTTGTAGACGCCCAATTTTCCGGAAAAATCATTTTCTTCGGCGTATTTCCGCAAATGCTTTCCGATGGCGAGAAAAGGTTCGTCATCTCCAAGGGACAGCCCGGAGTCTTTGTAGGCCAGGATGTCGTCGCTGGCGCCCTGGAAAAAATAATGGACGGCTTCCGGTACGCCCAGTTCTTCCGCGGTCATTTCCCGGATCTTCACAAGGATGCTGCGGGATTTGATCGTCGGCAGGATGTTCAGGGACTTGGAAAGCAGAATAAAAAAACAGTGGGGATTCGGTTCTTCGATCAATTTGAGGAGGGCGTTGGCCGCCACGGGCGCAATATTTTCCATATTTTTCAAGATAAAAATTTTGTTTTTTCCCTCAAAAGCCGTCACGGAAGATTTGAGGATCAAATCCCGCACGTCGTCCACTTTGAGGGCGCCGCCCGCGCTCTCTAAAATTTCCAGGTCGCTGTAAACGCCGTGATTGATCTTCCGGCAGCTGTTGCATTCGTCGCAAAAATCCCCGGTCAGGGTCTCACAGCAAAGTCCTTTGCTGAAAGCCAACGCGTAACGCAAAATCAGCGCGTCGTCTCTCCCGTAAAAGAGATAGGTCCCGTTGGGCCGCCCCGCTTTCAGTTCATTTTTGAAGAATTTTCGCAAGGCCTCGTTGGCAACGACATCGTCTATCATCAGCGGACTGCCTTGTCGATTTTTTTCAGCTTATCGAGAAGATCCAACGCCATTCCGGCCCCTCTTACGACGCTTTCCAGCGGCGCGTCGGCCAGCCGTACCGGAAGACTCGTATAAGTCGAAATCATTTTGGGGAAATTCCGGATCAGGGATCCTCCGCCGGTCATAACGATTCCGTTATCGACGATGTCGGAGGCAAGTTCCGGCGGCGCCTGCTCCAGCACCCATTTTACGCATTCCACAATCTGCATCAGCGATTCCATCATGGCTTCCCGAACTTCTTCGGAGCTGATGGTCACGGGTTTCGGCAGTCCCATGATCAAGTCCCGCCCTTTGATGATCAGCGTCTCTTCTTCATCCAGGGGAATAGCCGATCCGATTTTGATCTTGATGTCTTCGGCCATGCGCTCGCCGATCAGAAGGCTGTGGGTTCTGCGCACATATTTCATGATGTCGTTGTCAAAATTGCTTCCGGCGGTCCGGATGGTCTTGCTGACGACGGTGCTTCCGAGAGAAAGAATCGCGACGTCTGTGGAGCCTCCGCCGATATCGATGATCATATTCCCTTCGGGAGCGGAAATATCGAGCCCCGCGCCCAAGGCCGCCGCCCGGCCTTCCTCGATCAGATAAGCCGTCTTTGCGCCGGCGTTGATGGCCGCCTCCAGTACGGCTCTCTTTTCCACATCCGTTACGTCGATGGGGACGCAAATGATGATTTCCGGCAGGAAGAAATGGTATTTTCCGAAGACTTTCGTGATAAAATGCTTGATCATGGCTTCGGTAATGTCGTAGTCGGCGATAACCCCTTCGCTGAGCGGTTTCACGGCTTTGATGTCGTCGGGCGTCTTTCCCAGCATTTCCCGGGCCTCGTTGCCCACGGCCAGCACCCTCTTCGTATCTTTTTCGATGGCTACGACCGAAGGCTCATTCAAAATGATTTTTTTGTGCTTTTTGCTGTAAATGAGCGTATTCGCCGTCCCCAGATCTATAGCGATGCTCTTGTTTGTCTTGAAAAATGAAAAACACATTCAACTTTCCTCCTCTGCGTATTTTTTTATGATCTCTTCGATCATCGGAATGTTCCGATTCATGTATAAACCGCCGATCAAAGCTTCAAATCCCGTGGCTTCCCTGTATTCCAGCGGGGAGCAGGAACGGGGCCAGGATTTGATATTGGCGTTTTTTCCCCTTTTGGCGTAAGCCTTGTATTCCGGATCCAGACCGGGTAAAATCTCCCGGTACATACTGCTCTGCTTCCTTGCGTTGACCATAGCCTTTACCCTCCGGTTCAGGTTCTTGTTATTTAGACTCCGTTCAACGTAAAATTTTCTCACAAATAATTCCCATACGGAATCGCCGAGATAGGCCAGCGTCAGGCCGCTTGCCTCCCGCAGCAGTTTTTTTATTTCAATATCGTCCATACGGTCTTGTCCTTGCCGTCTTTCAATTTGACGCCCAATTTGTCCAATTCGTCGCGAATTTTATCCGAAGCGGCCCAATCTTTTTTCGCCCGGGCGTCATTGCGGACTTCGATGAGAAGCTCCACAAGGGAGGCCGTCAGGTCGCCCGATACTTCTTTTTTCAGCTTCAGCGTAACGCCCAAAACGTCTTCGAGAATGGTTTTGATGTAATTTACCGCTTCCTCAAGGGCTTCTTTTCCTTCGGCGTTTATTTTTTCAACGCTGGAGGCCCGGTTCAAGGAGCGGATCAACTCAAAGACGACGCCCAGGCCCTGAGCGGTATTAAAATCCTCGTCCATGGTTTCTTTGAATTTTTCTTTGCAGGAGACGAGATCCCCGCGCAACTCCTCCAGGCTGTCCCCCTCGGGCGCCGTCGCCGACCCCGCTTTTTCCAGAGCCGTCACAAGGGCGTTTTCTATCCTTTCCAGGGCGACTTTCGTCTGATCAAGCTCCTTGTCGGAAAAGTCCACGATTTTCCGGTAATGGGAACTCAGAATGAAAAGCCGCAGCACATTGCCGTCGTAATGCTTCAGAATATCCCGCAAAAGCTTGAAATTCCCCAGCGACTTGGACATTTTCTCCCCGTCGATGTTGATATAGCGGTTGTGCATCCAATAACGGGCAAATTCGCCCCCCACGGAACATCTGGACTGGGCGATCTCATTTTCGTGGTGCGGGAAAATCAAATCCTCGCCGCCCCCGTGGATGTCGAAAGTCTTTCCGAGATAACGTCCGGACATGGCCGAGCATTCGATGTGCCAGCCCGGTCTGCCCTTTCCCCAGGGGGATTCCCAGCTGGGCTCCCCTTCTTTGGCTTTTTTCCACAGCGCAAAATCCAGGGGGTCCTCCTTCTGTTCGTTGACATCAATCCGCACGCCGTTCAGGAGGTCTTCCGTGTTTTTTTTCGAAAGGGCGCCGTATTCGTCGTAACTCTTGACGCGAAAATACACGTCGCCGTCTACGACGTAGGCATGCCCGTTTTGGACGAGTTCTTCTACGATTTCGATCATCTCTTTGATGTTTTCGGTAGCCTTGGGCCGGATCATCCCCTCTTCCTTGAGGTTGATCCTGGCGGTGTCCTCAAAATAGGCGGCAATATACTTGTCGGCCACTTCTTTGAGGCTTATGTGTTCTTCGTTGGCCCGCTTGATCATTTTATCGTCCACATCCGTAAAATTCTGCACATAGGTGACTTTGTAGCCGCTGTATTCGAACCAGCGCCGCACCGTATCGAAAAATATGGCGGGCCGCGCGTTTCCCACATGGATGTAGTTATAGACCGTCGGTCCGCAAACATACATGGACACTTTCCCTTCTTCGACCGGCACAAAGGGGTCCAGTTTTCCCGTCAGGGTATTGTAAATCTTAATCATGCTTCCTCCGTTAACTCATTATAATCTTTCCCGTACGGAATTGTCAATCTCCGTCCTCAATTTCCCTTGTTTTTTTCCCGGATGTTTTCAACGGCCCTGTTGTAGTCTTCCAGATTACAGCTTGTGTGAATCCGGATTTCCTTTCCCTGACCCGTGATTTCTATATTTCGGAAGGCCGACAGCCAGGACCAGTCTTCGGGCAGCAGCGGCGTCACCGTCCCCATGGGGATATTTGCCGCAAGGAACTGGTTTTTCGCAAGTTCCGGTATTCTATCTTGCAAGGTCGGATTGACGGCTGCCAGATCCTCCAAAAACGGGAGCGTTATTCTGACGGTTTTCTTTTCTTCATCAATGGCGACCGTTTCTTTCGGGATGTCGATTTTTCTCACGATTTTTTTGACCCGGTCCGTTTTTTTGACGGCAATCACGAGCATTTTTTCATCGACGGAAAGAAGAATTTCCCGGTCGATATTTTTCAGCTCGTCTTCGAGGGTGATTCCCGACAGCAACTGAAGGAAAAAGAGAGCTTCCTTTGTGGAGTTGCTGACCCGGTAGGGGCCGGACAACACATCTCGCGCCTTCTCGGGGCTTTCCCCCAAGCTCGTGAAAAAATCATAGAGCAGGAGAATCCGGTTGAGATCGGAATAATCCCGGAGCGAGAGATACGCCCAGGCGTCTCCCTTTACCCGCGCCAATTTACGCATATCGCTTCCTTCAAAAACGGGAGCGTCGACTTCCTCCCGGAAATACAGAACCGCATCCTGGTAAAAGACCTCGTTTTTCGCGTAGTTGGAAAAGGAAAGCGCCGTGAGACCCAGACCGTTTTCGGGGAAAAACCAAAGGGCGGTCAGGAGTTTTTTCCGATTGTCGTCCAGAATCTCCCGGACTTCCTTTCGCTTTTGGTCTTCGGCTACGGCGGCGGGCGCCTTGTTTTTTTCTCCTTTTCTTTTCTCCCGGTATTGCACGGCTTTCCCTTTGAAATACTGAAGATCTTCGGCGCTTTGGGCCACAAAAATCAGACCGTTTCCGAAATCGAGGCGCAGCTTTCGCAAGAGGGGATATTTTTCTCCCTGTTCGTCCAGGACTTCCTCTTTGAGTCTGTAAACCCCATGGTCGTCGTCAAGCCAGGTTTTTGCCCTGAAGAGCGCCAGGTAATAATAAAGGCCGGGGTCCGCTATGGCGACGGTCTTTCTCTTTTTGCCCGATCCGGACGTATCGGCCAGCAAATAAAGCTTGGAGAGATATTTCCTGTTTTTTTGGATTTCTTCCGGCGTCGGAGCCTCTTCCTCCCGGAAAAGCGTCTCCAGGAAGGGCCATACCTCTAAAAAGTCTTTGTTTCGGATCCCGTCCATGGCGACAATGCATTGGGTATCGGCGTCAAAGTACTGGAGCGGCTCATTCTTATTCCAGATTCTGAAACCGATAAAGGCGGCCGCCGCAAATGCGATGAAAAACAACAGACGGAAAAATACTTTCTTCACGATCACTCCTTACTCTTTGTTCCGGAGGCGCCACAGGTCCTCCGCGGTGGTTATTTTGATATTATCATAATCTCCCCGGACCATCTTCACCCGGCCGCCGATCCGCTCCACGAGCTCCGCGTCGTCCGTCGCCCGAAATCCGCTTAGCGCGGCCTTTTCATAGGCTTCTTTCAGGATCCGGTAGCGGAAGGTCTGGGGCGTATTTGCCGAATGAAGCGCGCTGCGCGGAGGCGTACTGCGGATGATCCCGTCATCCCCCACGATTTTGATGGTATCTTTGACCGGCGTTCCGATCACAATCCCGTCCAGGGTCGGGTCCCGCCGCAATTCTTCGAGACTTTCCACAATATAGCGCTCTTTACAGAATATCCGCACGCCGTCCTGGATAAAAACAACGGCGTCGGGATCCGGAGCGCCATATTTTTCAATTTCCGCAAGCGCGTTCCCGACGGAATCCTGCCGCTCTTTTCCGCCCGGCGCTACGCCGCGAAGTTTTGTGATCTCCTCCTCCGCCAGAAGCGCCCGTATTTTTTCCGCGGCCTCCCGGGGCGCAATCACAAAAATGGAATCAATGACGGCGCTTTTTTCGGCGCACAAGGCGGGCCACAAAAAAAGAGCTTTTCCCTCGTGGGCCAGGAACTGCTTCGGGTAGCCGAGGTTCATCCGCTTTCCGGCGCCGGCGGCGGCAATCACGAAAATATGTTTCATTTGAGGGTGACGACTGTGCATCCGAGACCCCCTTCGTTTTGATTCCCGATCCGGTACTCCCGGACATAGGGGCAGTCCTTGAGGTATTTGAGGACGCCTTCCCGGAGCGCCCCGGTTCCCTTTCCGTGGATGATGTACACTTCGTTGTAGGAATTCATAACGGCCCTGTCCAGATAATTCTCGATGTCAAATATGGCTTCATCCACCATTTTTCCGCGAATATCAATTTCGTTGCGGACCCGGGTCTGGATCCGGGCGATGGGGATGTATTTCTTTTTCTTTTCTTCCGCCAGGGCCTTGATGTCGTCCAACGGGACTTCCAGCTTCAGAATCCCGGCCTGGACCTGGGCCGTCTCTTTGGCGGCGTTTATCTTGACGACGACGCCCGACTGGGAAAGGCTTCCGATAAAGACCTTGTCGCCCGCCCGGAAGGGAATCTTTTTTTCCGGCGCTTTGATTTTGACGACGTTTTTTTCCTTTTCGTCCAAAATGGACGTCCGGAGCAGGTTGAGATTTTTCTGGATGTTCTTCAGGTCTTCCTTGCGGTTTTCCTCCCGCCGTATATTTTCGATCATGGCGTTGGCCCGGGCCTGGGTTTCCTTCACCATGCGCTCGGATTTTTCATAGGCTTCTTTTAAAATCTCGTTTTTTTCTTTTTCGAGGGCCACAAGTTTTTCCTCGTATTCTTCCTTTTCCCGCTGGGCCTCCTCTTTGAGAAATGTGATTTTCGCCCGCAGCGTGTCCAGTTCTTCGGATTTGTCCCGGATATTTTTGATCATGGTCTCGACTTTTTTGTTGTCGTCGCTGATATACCCCCTGGCGCGTTCTATGACGCTTTCCGCAACGCCCAGACGCCTGGCGATGGTGAGGGCGTTGCTCTCGCCGGGAATGCCCATCAGCAGTCTGTAAGTGGGCGAAAGGGTATTGACGTCAAATTCCATGGACGCGGTCTCTATTTCCGGATCGTTGTAGCCGTAGGCCTTGACCTCGCTGTAATGGGTCGTAATAATGGACCGGCACTTTTTTTCCTTGAAATAATCGATGGCGGCCATGGCAAAGGCCGAGCCCTCCATGGGGTCCGTTCCGGAACCCAGCTCGTCCAAAAGCACAAGAGACGTCCTTGTCACGCGCTCAAATATCTCCTGCACATTTTTCAAATGGGCCGAAAAGGACGAAAGGGACTGCTCTATGCTCTGCTCGTCGCCGATATCGGCGAAAACTTCCCCGAAAAAGCCAATGCTCGTCGCTTCGGCCGCGGGGACCGGAATCCCCGAAAGAGCCATCAGCGTCAAAAGGCCCGCGGTTTTGAGCGCTACGGTCTTTCCTCCCGTATTGGGTCCCGTGATCAGAAGCGTCTGGCAGGTCTTCCCGATCTCAAAGCTCAGGGGAACCACCTTGTCCGCCGGAATAAAGGGATGTCTCGCTTCAAAAAGCGAGAGAATCTCCCGGTTGTTGATCTTTGGGATCGTACATTTCCCCGCGGCCGCGAACAGCGCCTTAGCGTTCAGCATATCGAGATAGAGGATCGCTTCCCCCGCTTTGTCCACATCTTCCCGCTGTCCCCGGATCAGGTCCGTCAGCCGCAGCAGGATTTTCCGGATGTCTTCTTTTTCCCGGGTTTCCAGCTCCCGCATGTTGTTGTTGAGGGCGACGATGGAAAGCGGTTCGATAAAGACCGTCTGCCCGCTCGCGGAACGATCGTGCTCTATTCCTTTGATCAGCCCCTTGAAGTCGGATTTGACAGGGACGACGCTGCGTCCGTCCCGACTTGTCACGATCCTTTCCTGAAAGGCGTTGGCAAACTGGGGCATTTCGAAAAGTTCGTCAAATTTCCGGCGGATATTGGCGGTCAGCGCCTTTTTCGCGATCCGGACGTCCCGGAGGTCCAGGGAGGCTTCGTCTTTGATTTCTTTGTTGTGATCAAGGCACTTGTTGACGGCGTCCTCAATGAGCCGGATCACCGGCGCGTTCTGAAAACGCTCCTTCAACGCCTTGTATTTGGAGAGATCTTCGAGCCTGTTTTTGAAAAGCCGCAGAATTCTCAGATTGAAATTGATGTCCCAGAGATCTTCGGGTTCAAACCAGGTCCCGATGATCCTGGTCTTTTCGGTCAAAAGACAGATATCCTTCATTCCCGCGCTCTCAAATCCGCCGTCCCAGGTCACAAAATCCATAAAATCCCGCAATACTTCCAATTCCCGGTTCAAGAGCCCGATATCTTTGTAGGGGGCGAGATTGATAATTTTCTCCCGGTTTGTATCAATTACGGCGAAAGAAGCCAGATTTTCCCGCAATTTATCGAATTCCAATACTTTGAAACTGTGTTCCATAGAAAAATCCTTCCCGGTTTTTGTGGTAGTTAAGCATATTATACCATAACTTTCAGTTTTTCGGAAAGTATTTCTTTATTATTTATACAGCGGGCCCGTAGCGGGCTTGGGGCTCACGACAGGCCCGAAGATCAGCGCCGGTCAGGCAAGAAGGAAAGAATTAAAACTTTTACTTGATTTACTTGGAAAAAAGTGATATAAATTTAATATATTTGTCAACTTATACTTTACAAGGGGGTATCACAATTATGAAAAGAGTTCTGTTATCCATGGCCGCCGTCCTGACTGTGGCCGCAGCAATGTTTGTCGCGACGGGGGAAAAAGTTCTCGCCGCCGACGATACGATCAAAATCGGCGTTTTTGAACCGCTGACCGGAGAAAACGGCGGCGGCGGATCCCAGGAAGTGGACGGGATCAAGTACGCCAACAAGGTTTATCCCGAAGTTTTGGGGAAGAAAGTAGAGCTTGTCATCGTGGACAATAAGTCAGACAAAGCCGAAGCGGTCGTAGCGGCCACGAGACTCGTGGAAAAAGAAAAAGTGGCGGCTGTCATCGGTTCATACGGTTCCGGCGTTTCCATCGCCGCCGGCGACATTTTCCGCAACGCCAAAGTTCCCGCTATGGGCGCTTCCTGTACGAATCCCATGGTGACGGAAGGCAACGAATTTTACTTCCGGGCCTGCTTCCTGGATCCTTTCCAGGGAACGGTTCTCGCCAACTACGCCGTAGCTCAGGGCAAGAAAAAAGCCGCGGTAATCACCCAGTTGGGCGACGACTATTCTTCCGGCCTCGGCAGCTTCTTTACGAGAGAATTTAAAAAACTGGGCGGAGAGATCGTTTCCGACCAGCAGTTCCAGACGAACGAGCAGGATTTCAATTCCATCCTGACGAACGCGAAATCGGCCGGGGCCGACGTTATTTTCGCTCCCTCGTCCATCGTATCCGCCGGCCTCATCATCAAACAGGCCCGGGCCCTTGGCATTACGGCCCTCATTATGGGCGGGGACACCTGGGAAAATGAGTCCATCATCCAGGTAGCGGGCGAAGCGGCCGAAGGCGTTGTACTTTCCACATTCTTTGACGAAAACAACTCCGCGGCCACAGCGGAAGCGAAGAAATTCGTGCCGGGCTTCAAGGAATTCCTCGGCGGAAAAGACCCCATCATCCCGGCCGTTGCGGCACTGGGTTATGACGCTTACTATGTGATCCTCGACGCCATCAAAAGAGCGGGCTCCACAGACGGAGATGCCATCCGGAAAGCCCTTACCGAGACAAAAGGACTCGAAGGCGTAACGGGTTCCTTCCAGTTTGACGAAAACGGAGACGCCCAGAAGGACTTTGCGGTAATTAAAGTCATCAAAGGCGGTAAATTCGAATACCTGAGCAGTCAGAGCGTCGCGAAATAGCAAAATCTACGGGAACGCTTCCCGAAGCGTTCCCCTTTTACAACACAGAACAGTACAAACGAAATTATCCGGATGAAAAGAGCTGCCTTATGTCGTCATCTTTTGAAATAAGGCGGCTTTTCATTCCTGCGACTCTCTTTTAGGAGGAACGCGTTATGAGTGCAGATATATTTATACAACATTTGATCAACGGTCTGTCCCTGGGAAGTCTCTATGCCCTGATCGCCATCGGATACACGATGGTATACGGCATTCTGCTTCTCATCAATTTTGCCCACGGAGACGTTTTCATGATGGCGGGTTATTTTATGCTCGTGACCATGGCCGGCCTCGGCCTTCCGGTCTATGTGTCCGTCCCCCTGGTTCTTCTGATGACCGTGATCCTCGGGGCGCTTTTGGAGAAAGCCGCCTACAAGCCCTTGCGGGACGCTCCGAGAATGTCCATCATGATTTCGGCCATCGGCGCTTCGTATTTATTGGAAAACCTGGCCATCTATATTTTTACCGGCGTGCCCAAGGGCTATCCCAATATCCCCTTCCTGACCCGGGTCGTCAATTTCGGCGCCGTCTCCTTTCAGATCGTGACAGTGGTCACGCCCATCATTACGGTCGCCATCCTGATCGGGCTCATGTTTCTCGTCCATCATACGAAAATGGGCATGGCCATGCGGGCCGTCTCCAAAGACTATGAAACCGCGAGACTCATGGGAATCAAAATCAACCGGGTCATCTCGGTCACCTTCGGGATCGGCTCCTTTCTGGCGGCCATCGGATCCGTCCTCTGGGGCGCGAAATATCCCAGTATCTTTCCGCTCGTAGGCATGATGCCCGGACTCAAGTGCTTTATCGCAGCGGTCTTCGGCGGGATCGGAAATATTCCGGGCGCGGTTCTGGGCGGCCTCATTCTGGGAATATCGGAGCCCATGCTCATCGCCTTCTTCCCGAAAATGACTGGATACCGCGACGCCTTTGCCTTCGCGCTTCTGATCATCATGTTGATCGTCAAGCCCTCGGGTCTTTTGGGCGAAAAGACAACGGACAAGGTGTAGGCCATGAACAAAAAAATCAAACATCTTCATACGGCCATTCTGGTATTACTTTCCATGATCCTGCTGTTCCTTATAGACAGAGGGATGTTGGGATCGAGCTATTTGAAACGAATATTGAATTTATCCGCGATTTACGCGATTGTGAGCGTTTCCATGAATCTGGTAAACGGATTCACGGGGCTCTTTTCTCTGGGGCAATCGGGCTTTATGGCTATTGGAGCGTTCAGCGTAGCCATATTTACGGTGCCCAAGGCCAATATCAAATCCATATTTTATGTGGTTCCCATGGCCCCGTGGCTTGTGGAAATGCGCCTGTCTTTCCCCGCGGCCCTTCTCATCGGAGGGTTCCTGGCCGCAGGGCTCGCGCTTTTGATCGGCTATCCGGTCCTGCGTCTCAAGAGCGACTATCTGGCCATCGCGACGCTTGGATTTTCCGAGATTATCCGGATCGTCCTTACGAACATGCCTACGATCACCAACGGCGCTTTCGGGATCAAAAGAATCCCGCAGATCGCTTCGATGTTTACATATTTCGGGATTGCCGCCCTTTGTATCGGCATCATGGCGCTTTTGATCAACAGTTCCTACGGCAGGGCTTTCAAGGCCATCCGGGAGGACAATATCGCGGCGGAAGCCATGGGCATCAACCTGACGTTCCACAAGGAGCTGGCCTTTTCCGTCAGCGCTTTTTTCAGCGCCATTGCGGGAGGACTCTACGCCTCATTTCTGACGACCATTGATCCCAAGCAGTTCTATTTCACCCTGACGTACAATTTCCTTCTGATTGTGGTCCTGGGCGGTATGGGAAGCATTACCGGCACGGTCATGGCTTCCTTTATCATCACCTACGGTCTCGAATGGCTGCGTTTCTTTGACAGCCCGCTGATGATCGGCGCGATTCCGATTCCTTTGTTCAGGCCGGGGCTCAGGATGGTCATCTTCTCCATCCTGCTCATGCTCGTGGTACTCTTTTTCCGCAAAGGAATCATGGGGACCAATGAGTTTTCCTGGGAGGGAATAGACCGCTTCTTCCGGGAGAAGAGATACCGCGACCTTTTCCGCAGAGAGAAGTCGAAAAAGGCGGGTGAGCGCAATGAATAACCCCGTGCTGCGCATAGAAGATATGACGATGCAATTCGGCGGCGTTGTCGCCGTTGACAACCTTTCCCTCACCGTGGACGAGGGGGAAATCGTGGCTTTGATCGGCCCCAACGGCGCGGGGAAAACGACGGCCTTCAACGTGGTCACGGGCGTTTACGCTCCCACAAACGGCGCGGTCTGGTTTCATGACAAATGCATCGTCCAGGACTTTCCCAAGGGCAATATGAAAAAAATCTGCAAAGCGCAGAATGTCGGTAAATTTACAAAAAGCGTCCGCTATACTCCCGATCAGATCACCAGATTCGGTATTGCGCGGACATTTCAAAATATCCGTCTCTTTGGAAAACTGACGGTTTTTGATAATATTCTTATCGCGACCCATATGCGCTCCAAGGCGAATTTTCTCTCGGCGACATTCCGCCTGAACCGAAAAGAGGAAGCCCGGAACAGAAAACGCGCCATGGAACTGCTGTCCATCGTGGGACTGGCCGATTCCCGGAACGAAATATCCAGTTCGCTGCCCTACGGAAAGCAGCGGCATCTGGAAATCGCCCGCGCGCTCGCTACGGAGCCGACGCTCCTTCTGTTAGATGAACCGGCGGCCGGCATGAATCCCCAGGAAACCGATGAACTGACGGCATTTATCAAAAAGATCAAGCAGGATTTCAATCTCACAATTTTTATGATTGAACACCATATGAACCTGGTCATGGAAATATCCGACCGCATCTACGTGCTGGATTTCGGGAAAATGATCGCCACAGGGACTCCCCGTGAGATACAGAACAACAAAAGGGTCATTGACGCCTATCTGGGGGTGCAGGATGAATAAAGACAACGCGATTCTGACGATCAACAATCTGAGCGTCGCCTACGGCGGTATCCGGGCCGTAAAACGGATCAATTTTTCCGTGGAGAAAGGCAAGATCGTAACGCTCGTAGGGTCAAACGGCGCGGGGAAAAGCTCGACCCTCCGGGCCATTGCGGGGCTCGTGAAAGGCACG
>JAISST010000157.1 GCA_031272945.1 Fusobacteriaceae bacterium | reverse complement strand
CGTGCGTTCACACTTGAAATCCGTGCAGCTACTTCCCGAAAAGATCAAAGGGTTTTTCGGTTCAAAGACTACCAGCTATGCTGCATAAACTGCGCAAGGTTTAATCGGGGAAGCAATAGTTATGATGTCTTTGAGCTGGAGGAATTAAGGAGAATTCTATGGGCGTTGTTTAACTATCTGCGTACCGCACCGGTGTATTTGAAAACTGTGATTGTCAATAAAAAATACATTAACGAAAAAAGCCGATTGACATTTTATCTCAAAGAGCGCTTGCTTTCTTTCAAAGGTCGCTATAACGCTTATTTGGAATCATTTGAACAGACCGTTATTTTTTATGACAGGGGCCAAAAAGAACTGGCGGACATTCTTATGGAGGTGTTTCCGGAGAATGGCCGAATAATCTGGAATTCCAGATTTGACAAGATGAAGGAACGCTTGTTTCAAGTCGCTGATATGATGACGTTTTTTGATAAACTCCTGTACAAATTGGCTGCGGGTCTGCCGGTGACCAAAGCAGAAAAGTTGTTTTTCCCGGCAAAAGACTTGAAATTCATGAAAAAAGCATTGGCAAACAAAAGACTCCAATAAAGCAAAAATCCTGAAACTCAGGATTCTGCCCAGCACAGCTATCGCGCCGCATTTCTGTCGAGTTCGAAGAAGCCGCATTGGCTCTCCGTTCTCGAAAAAAGTAATACCCAAAGGGTAAAACCTCACAAGATCGACCAAGGTCAATGTTTGTATCTTAATTATACAATGAATTATTTTAAAAGTAAAGAAATTTCTGAAGAATATCGATATGCTGTAGGGGACGGGCTTGCCCGTCCCGTTTTAAAAAATTAACAATACCGCCCCCTCTTGACAAAAGCCTCATCCTGTAGTAATACAGGTACAAGAACCGGCACAATACGAGGAGGAACTCATGGAAACGAAGCAAATACTGGATTTTTTGCGGCAATTGCGGGAAAACAATTCCCTTGCCTGGATGAAAGCGCACAAGGATGAATACGAAACCGTGAAAAGAACCTTTGAGGATCTGGTCGGGGAGCTTGTGACGCGCCTGGTTCCCATTGACGAGGAACTGGCCGCGCTTCAGGACGTATCCCCCAGAGATCTTATGTTCCGCCTGAACCGGGATACACGGTTCAGCGCCGACAAGACCCCGTATATGCCGTCTTTTCGGGTCCATATGGCCAGAGGGGGAAAGGCCATAATTCCCCTCGGGTATTACCTGAATGTGGAGCCCGATAATATTTTCGTCGGGGCCGGTATGCATTCCGCGTCGATTCCGGGAACTGTCCAGATGATCCGAAACGCCATCGCGGAGCGGGGCGAGGAATTTTTGAAGGTCATCGAAAATAAAAAATTCGCCGCAATCTATCCGATCCAGGGAGAAAAATTGAAAAATGTTCCCCGGGAGTATGACGCCGGCGTGCCGGCGGCGGAATACTTGAAATTCAAATCCCTTTTCATACAAGGGTTCATTTCTGAGGCGGATTTTCTTGACAGAGAGAAATTTTTCAAGAAAGCGGGAGAACTGGTTAAGCTTGCGAAGCCGTTCACGCGTTTTCTGAATGAAGCGCTTGCGGAATTCCGCTTTCCGGATAAGTGCGTGTTCCGGCGCGGGAAGCGGTAGGGGGGTACAACTGAATCATGATTTTTCAGGATTTTTGTCTTATCGGATACTATGCAAAAAAGATTGACACGATCCTTTCCGCGGATTATAATATAAGAATACTGTAATACGGAGATGATCGGATGGCAAAATTCTTCCCCTCCCGGGACGCGTTGCAAAATGGAAAACAAAAACCGGACGAAACGGAATCCCAGGTTCTCTCTTTCTTAAACGAGAATCTGAACGACGATTTCGAGATTTTTTGGCGTCCTTTCTACAACGGCTATGAGCCCGACATCGTGGTTATCGGGAAGAACCTCTCCGTCTTGTTGCTGCAGATCAAGAATTGGAAACTGGACGAATATGAAATAGATTCCGCCGACAGACCCAACAGCTGGCGCCGGAAAGGGGACAAACCCGGGCTTGTTCTGTCTCCTCTGATGCAGGCGAAGATTTACCAGGACGCCTTGAAGGAATGCTGGCCTGATCTTTCCGGGATTACGATCCGGACCGCCGTGATCTTTCCGAAAGAGGACAGCTTTAAACTATTCCGTTTCCTGAACGGAAACGAGTTGCCCGATGAGCTTTATCAGAGCCTTCTGATGGAAATCAAGGCGCTCGGAAACCAGTCTTTTGTGGACGGAGAGTTTTTCAGTCTCGTGAAACAGTTTTCGGAGATTCGCCCCGCCGTGGAGGACGCCGATGAAACCTGTCAAAAAATGACGCTGGCGCTCAAATCGGATCCTCACGACAAAAAACAGGGGAAACCGATTATTCTTTCCAGGGAACAGGCGGTGCTGATCGCGAGTGTCAAAGGCAAACGGCAGAAAATAAGAGGTGTTGCGGGTTGCGGGAAGACGGTTGTCTTGTGCAGGCGGGCGGTCAACACCCGAAAAAGGACGCAAAAAAGAGTATTGATATTGACCTTCGATCCCGCCCTCAAGCGCTATATCCGGGATAAAATAAATGAAATCGAAGAAAATTTTGACTGGCGGGATTTTCTCATTGCCAGCTACGAGGAGTTCTTCCGGGCAGTCGCCAACAACTACGGGTTGAAAGTCACGGATTCCTCGTCTATTTCCAATATCGAATTCTTTGATTCGGTGGAAGCGGCGCTTCCAAAATACGAAACGGTTCTGATTGACGAAATTCTCGATTATCCGCAGGAATGGATCGACGTCATCGCGAAATATTTTATCAATGAGGACACGGAATTTGTGGTATTCGGCGACGAGAAACAGAATACATCGGACAAGCCGCTGGATGAAAATAAAGAACCGGTCATCCGCAAGATCGGGGGAACCTGGAACAAAAGTCTCCAAACTGTCTATCGTTACGGGAAAGAAATCAGTGAGATCGCAATGAAATTCGGGGAATTCTTCCTGGGGAATAAATATCAGCGGGATATCGTGATTAGTTTTAATCTGCCGCTCAAAATGGGAACAACAGCTTACAGATATTTCAAATCAACCGTGTCGGCCAAATTGCTCTGCGATGAAATATTCAGCCTGACGGAGGCAAAAGGAATAAAAGACGGGCAAATCGTCATATTGGACTCCGGGGTCAAAAAATATGACCGCCTGCGGGATATGGATCTTGTGATCCGGCGCGAGAAAAAAAAGGCGACCATGACGACCATAGAGAGCGCCGAAGAATACGCCAAATACAAAGACAGTCCCAAAGCCGTCAAAGGAATCGTTGAACTCCGGCAAAAGCGTTTCGATTGCAAATCGTCCGTGCTGAAACTCTCGACGATCAACCGCTTCAAAGGACTCGAAGCGGATACGATATTTCTGTTGATTGAAAATACCAATGAGAACCATGAATTGATCTATACGGGTCTGACCCGGGCCGAGCGGAATCTCATCATTTTCAATCTCGGCAAGAAAAATTACGACAAGTTCTTTCAACAAATGATAGAGGACGGAAAATTGCAGGAACTATGAAATGAAAGAAACTATGGAATTGCTGATAAATGGGAATACGGGAACGATGAGGAGAGCGGTCACGCTCTCCTTTTGTTTCCCGCAAGTAAAATTGCTCCGTTCAGCAAAAATGCCAGAATCATGATATAATTCCCGTAGGTTCCGCCGTAAAGCTTCCCGGCAAGGGCCACAACGCCTCCGGTCACAATTGCGGCCATGACCACGGCTTTCGGCGGATGGAGCCCCAGCATGCCCGTGATTGTAGGGATGATCAGGGCGCCCGAATAGACGGTAAAGGCCATCAGGAGCGTCGGCAGAATATCCTGTCGCTCAACGGCGATAAATATGGACGCCGCTCCGATTACGGCCATAAAAATACGCGTCGTGCGGATTCCCCTTTTGCTGTCGAGATCTTCATTGAAAACCTGTGTCAGAAGAGAGGCCGCCGTGATCAGCGTCGTATCGGCCGAAGAGATCACGGCCGACAGCAGACCCACGTAGAGCCCGAAGGCCAGGACTCCGGAGAGTTTTCTGGAAGCGATCAGGAAAAGGAGCGACTCTTTTCCGATTCCCTGTTCTTGAAACGCTTGCATTCCGTAAATCCCGATTCTTCCGAACATCAGACCCAAAGGAATCAGTACGAAAATGCAGATCAGGATGGAAATCCGCATGGTCTTTTCGTCCTTGGCGCAAAAGAGTCTCGAATAGACGTCGGGTCCTACAAAATAGGTGCTGGAATACGTGAGGATCATGATGAGAAGGTCGAGACCCGTAAATTTTTCGTGAAAGAAGCCCGGCGCGGCGATCGTAACCGGCGTCGCCGACACGAAGTACCAAGTGAGTACGATACCCGCGAGTATAAAGAGCAGCTGCCAGAAGTCCGTTTTCAGGACCGAGAGTTGTCCGCCGCAAAGGGTGTAGGCCGTAAAAACCGTACCGGAAATCAAGACGCCCGTGGCGAAAGAGATCCCCAAAAGAACGGTCAGAATCTTTGCCGCCCCCATAATCTGCGCCGCAACGACCCCGATCCAGGCGACGGAAATCACGAGGGAAGAGAGCTTTTTCACTTCACGGCCGTAGAATTCGCCCAATAGTCCCGGCAGATTGTAGCCGTCATAGTCTTTGAGGTATTTCACGAGAAAGAACAGGATCAGAAGCCCCAAGGCCGCTGACAGCATGAACCAGGATCCCGCCCAGCCGATCCGACCTGCGGAATCGACGGATCCTATGATGGCGCTGCTTCCGAGCATGGTGGCCAAGAGACTCCCCGTGACTTGCGGAACGCCCGCCTGTTTTCCGGCCACATAGAAATCTTTGCCATTTTTTACCTTGCGCCAGGAGGCGAGGCCCACAAGGAGGGTAAGAATAAAATATATCGATATAAACACAGTCTTTACCGGGATTACGCTGAGGACTTTGATTGACATGATTGATTGCTCCTGTCTATGATTGATTTGATTAACATGATTATTCTGATGAATATGCGACCCAAGCTTATTTTTTATACCAGCTCGTATCCAAGCGCTTCAAAGAGTTTCAGGTCGCTGTCGATATTGGAACCGGTTGTGGTCAGGAAATCGCCTGTAATGGTGGCGTTGGCGCCTGCTTGGAACACGGCCTTGTCGTTTCCCAGCATGGCTCTTCCGGCGGCCATTTTGATGAAGGCTTTCGGGTTGATAAAGCGGAAGACGGCGATGACTCGAAGCGCTTCGTCCAGTTTGACCGTCTCGTTTCCTTCACAGGGGGTGCCGGGTATCGGGTTCAGGAAATTGACGGGAATCGAGCGGATGTCCAGTTCCCGCAGAGCAAAAGCCAAGTCGATCCTGTCCTCCATGGTTTCCCCGAGTCCCATGATGCCGCCGCTGCAGATTTCCATTCCCGCTTCCCGGGCGGCTTGGATGGCTTTCACCTTGTCCCGGAACGTATGCGTTGTGCAGATCGACGGGAAATAACGCTCCGAAGTCTCCAGATTGTTGTGAATGCGGGTGACGCCCGCGTCTCTGAGCATTTGATATTCCTCCCGGTTCAGAAGCCCCAGGGAAGAGCAGATCTGCATGGGAATTTTTTCCGCCCGGAGCGCCCGGACGCTTTCGCATACCTGTTCCAGTTCCCTGCGGGGGAGCTTCTTCCCGGCGGTCACGATGCAATATCGGGGAATGCCACGGTCGGCGTTATATTTGGCGTCTTCGACGATTCTATCCGTTTCATAGAGCGGATGGCAGTCGATATCGGCGTGATTGTGGGCCGATTGGGCGCAGTATTTACAGTCTTCGGAGCATTTTCCCACCTTCCCGTCCAAAATGGCGCAAACGTCAAAGGCATTCCCGCAAAAATGCCGGCGGATATCGTCGGCTGCTCGGCAGAGTTCCTCGAGAGGAGCCTCTGTCAGGGACAGAGCTTCCTCCCGGTCAATGGATTCGCCCCGAAGGACCTTTTCTTTGAGTTCCAAAATGTTCATGATTTCTTTTTCCTCCCATTCTCAATTCTCAATTTTTACGCTGATCTCCCCGGAAAAGAGCGAAACCCTCCTTCCGTCGGGAAGTTCCACCACAAGTTCTCCCTCTTTATCGATGTCGACGGCTTTCCCTTTCAGGGGCTTGTTGTCCAAAACGAAGCGCACGGTCTTTCCGAGGACGAAGGACGCCGCCTTGTATTCGGCGATGAGAGCCGCCGTGTCCTCCGCGTCAAGAATCGAGAAGAATTCCTTGAGATATGCTCCCATGAGTTCGTTTCGGATCGCCTCGGGCTGCGCTTTCGGAAAAATCGAACCCGCGATGTCCCGCAGCGCCTCGGGGAATTCCCGGACCGCGAAATTGATCCCCGTTCCCACAATGACGGCTGAGATACTGCCGGATTCGTAATCCATGACGCCTTCGGTCAGAATGCCCGCGATTTTCTTTTCCCGGAGGTAGAGATCGTTGACCCATTTGATCTGTACGTCGACGCCCGCGATCATGTCTATGGCCCGTTTCATGGCTACGGCGTTCTTGATGGTCACAAGGGCCGTATTCTTCCCGACGGGATCGGCCCGCAGAATCACGCTGGTATAAATACTGCCGGGCGGCGACCAGAATTCCCGGGAAAAACGTCCGTAGCCTTCCGTTTGCCGGTTTGCCGCTAAAACCGTCTTGTCCTTCGCGCCTCGGATTGCCATGATTTTCGCCTCTTTGTTGGTGGAAGAGATGCTGTCATAACAGAAGATGTCGATCCCCTTCCAGGGGTCCGGCAGATAAAAACGGATGCCCTCGGGGGAGAGAATGTCTGTTTTGCGGTAGCGGTAGCCTTTGTTCCCGGCGCTCTCAATTTGATGCCCCGCTTCTTTCAATTTTTGTACGGCCTGCCAGACCGCGGTCCTTGAAAGCCCCAGGGCTTCGGCGATTCTTTCGCCGGAAACGCCGGCCTCCCCGTTTTCGATCAAGCAACGCAGCACTTGGCTTTTTGTGTCCATAGGCCCTCCTGTCGTTAATCAAATTTCGTTTTAAGTTAACGGCGATATCATAACATATTTTTATTGCTTGTGCAAGCGGTTTTTTTGTGGTATACTATCTGGGTATTATGAATTCAAGAAAAAAAGGTTTACAAAAATATTTTTTTGGGGTATAATAAATTACAACAAGATATCAATACCCCTGTTCCTCATGTGAGGCGGACACGTTCCGAGGCAGGGGTTCTTGTTTTTTATAGGGAGGCTGCCATGGCCCGCAACAAAACCCATTTGTCCTATGAGGACCAATTGAAACTCTTCGAGTCCCGGGGCATGATTGTCAACGACGAGGCCCACGCCCTGGAGCGTCTGCGGCAGATCAGCTACTACAAGATCAAGGAATTCTCCCTGTTTTTCATGAACGCCGAAGGGCGTTACAATCCGGGGACTTCCTTTGAGGCCGTCATCCAGAATTTTTACTATGACAAGAATCTGCGGATGGAATTTCTCAGCATGGCAGAGAAAATAGAGCTTTCCATGAAAAACAAGTTTGCCTATCTGATGGGGAAGAAATACGGCTCTTTCGGTTATCTGAATTTTAATAAATGGTGCGACCGGACGATTCCCAAGCCGCAGATTGACAGAGAACAGGGCGCTTTCGCGTTAAAATTGAAAGTGAAGATCGCAGCCAACGCCAATGCGCAGCCCATCGCCGACTACAAACGGGATTTTCCGGACAACAAGGACCTGCCTCTCTGGATCGCCACCGAAATTCTCACCTTCGGGGAGATCATCCACCTCTACAAGTTGATGGCGCCCAAGAACAGGATTTCCATCGCCCGGCAGTACAATCTGAAAGCGACGGAATTCGCATCCTTCGTCGATCATATCAAGTTTATCCGGAATCTCTGCGCCCACAACCGGCCGGTCATCAATCTTACGATCAAATCGGTCCCGGTGATTCCCAAGTCCTTTTTGCCCTATTTGTGCGAAGAGAATAAAATCGCCGTATCCGTCATGATCTTCGTATATTTTGTGAAGATTATCCGGCCTGAGTACGATTTCGCGCAACTGAAACGGGCGTTGTCCAAATTGATCAAAAGAAACGCCGTGGCGAAAAAATATGGATTCGCCTCGAAAAAAGCCATTGACAGTTTTATCAAATCCAAAGAGGAAGCCGGAGGAACCGCAAACTTATGAAAGAAACCGCAATTGATTTTCTGAAAGGACTTGTTATCGGATCCATCAACGTGATCCCCGGCGTGTCGGGAGGGACCATGGCCGTCATTCTGGGGATATTCGAAAAGCTGACGGAATCCATCAGCTGCTTCGTTTCCGCCCCCCGGGCGAAAAAATATGAATACTTGAAATTCCTGGCCGCCGTAGGGATCGGCATGGGAATCGGGATCGTGGCGTTCACCAATATCGTGCTGTATTTCCTGACTCGCTGGCCCCGGGCCACGGCCGTCGTCTTCATCCTGATGGTACTGCCGAGCATTCCCCTGATCGTCAAGGGCCTCGACAAAAAGAACGGAAAGAATATCCTGTTTTTTGTGGCGGGTCTGATCCTTACGGGAATCTTCGTGTTCCTGGACGCGAAATACGGTTCCAAGGAGGGAGGCATCGGAACGCCCGTCGTGGTTACAACGGGCTATTGCGTCAAAATGTTGGTCTGCGGAGCCATCGCCGCGGGCGCGATGATTATTCCCGGTATTTCCGGATCCCTGATTTTGCTGATTTTGGGGGAATATCACCATATCATCGGCTTTGTGGGCGATCTCGCAAAAATTCCGACGCTCCTCAAAGGCTACCGGGGCTTTGGCGCCTTCGTCGGGGAATTGCATCTGATTCCCGTCCTTTTTTTCGGAGTCGGCGTCATTCTGGGGCTTCTGTTTGTAGCAAAGTTGCTCAATTTTCTGCTCCAGCGCTATAAAGGGCCCACGCTCTTTTTTATCACGGGTCTCGTGATCGTATCCTTGTACCAGATCTGGCTGAAACTCAGCTGATTCTATAATAAATCAACACGGAGGGAGAAATAAAATATGATTGATCGGGATTACCATCTGCACACCGCCTTTTCCAACGATTCCACCCAGGATATGGAGGAATCCGTCATACGGGCCATAGAACTGGGCTTGCGGGAAATAGCGATTACCGATCATTTTGAGCATGATGTGGAGACCTTCGATTTCGAGGGGGAATATGGCCTGAATCGTCCCGCCTATATCGCAAAAGTGCGGGAAATGCAGGAGAAATACAAGAATCAGATTTTGATCAAACTCGGAGTCGAAATCGGCGCCCAACCGCAGTTAGCCGATTATTATCCCGGAGAACTCCGGCGCGATCCCTGGGATTTTATCATCGCCTCCTGTCATACGATTGACCGGATCGATCTTTTCTTCGGGAAAGTCCAGGAGGGCAAGACCCGGGATGAAATGCAAGACCTCTATTTCCGACATGTGCTGGAGCTTGTGAAAAACTACGACTGCTTTTCGGTCTTCGGTCATCTGGATTATGTGACCCGTTACGGGGGGCCGCAATTCAGGGGGCTCAACTATGAGCGGCAGTTTCCGGTGATCGACGAGATTCTGAAGACGCTCGTTGCCAAAGGGAAGGGAATCGAGATCAATACCTCCGCTTTTCGCTACAATGAAGGAAGATTTTACCCCCATCCCGACGTGGTCAAGCGGTATTTTGAGTTGGGCGGGGAGATTCTTACGGTGGGTAGCGACGCTCACCGAAAAGAGGATATCGCCCGGGACATGGACAGGGTTTCGGATTTTCTAAAAGGAATCGGAAGAAAATACATCACGGTCTTTGAGGGCTTGCAGGCGCGTTTTGTGCGAATTTGAGGGAATTGTTGATTCGGGCGCTCAAATATTTGCTGAGAATTTTTTTAAAAAACGGTTGACGGAAAGAAGAAAATCTGTTATACTTTTTAAGCTGGTTTCTATACGGAAAGATGGTCGAGTGGTCGAAGGCACATGCTTGGAGAGCATGCGTACGGGAAACTGTACCGTGGGTTCGAATCCCACTCTTTCCGCCAGAATGATAAAAACGCGGGCATTGCCTTGGGGTTACCCGGGAAATGTCCGTTTTCCAAAAATAGATATGTGCACCCATAGCTCAGATGGATAGAGTGCTGCCCTCCGAAGGCAGAGGTCGCGCGTTCGAGTCGCGCTGGGTGTACCATTACAGGCGCCCATAGCTCAGTTGGATAGAGCGTTGCCCTGCGGAGGCAAAGGCCGGGCGTTCGAGTCGCGCTGGGCGCGCCATTTTTTTAATTGCCGGGAGGAATGATGATCACAAAGGGGTTCAAATTCGGCATGATGCTGCAATTGGCGGTGGGACCGCTCTGCCTTCTGGTTTTCAAGTCGGCAGGTTCGGGCGGCTTCGGGCAGGGGCTTCTTGTGATGGCGGCCGTTGCCCTTGTGGACGCGTTCTACATTACGCTGGCCGCCGCGGGGGCGGCAAAATTCCTGCAGAACGGAAGTATGAAAAATACGGTCAAAATTATCGGAGGATTGATCCTGATCTTCTTCGGACTCGATATTCCCCTGGGTATTTTGGGCTTTTCCATATTGCCGGGGTTCCGGCTCTTTCAGACCGGCGGGACGGACAGCGTCTTCGTGAAGGGACTTTTGATGACGGCCTCCAATCCGCTGACAATCCTTTTCTGGAGCGGCGTACTTTCGGGGCAGATCGTGGAAAATAAGCTGACGAACCGTCAGGTTTTTGAATATGGTTGCGGCTGCGTGCTGTCCACGGTGTTTTTCATGTCGCTGATCGCCTTTGCGGGCAGTGTCGTTGGGACGTTTCTGCCTGATTTTTTGATCAAGACCCTGAATTTTGCGATCGGGCTCGTGATCGCGGGATATGGGGTGAAACTCCTTACGAAAAAGGTGTAACAGGCTTCCCGCCATAATCCAAATAAAAACGATAACCGATGTCTTAATAAAAGTTAGAACAACGATTCGAACATTTTACTGCAGGAGGACTCCCATGAATGCTACACTCAAAAAATACGTAGAAGTCTTAAACAACACCAACGTCATGGCGCTGGCGACCTCGGTGGACAACATCCCCAACGTCCGCGTCGTCAATTTTTACTATAACCCCGAAAAACCCCATATCCTGTACTTCGTATCGGACCGGGCCGACCGGAAAGTCTTGGAATTCGCGAAAAACAACGTGATCGCCTTCACGACGATTCCGGCGGAAGGCATATCCCACGCCCGTTCGTTGCGGGCCACCGTACGGAAAAGCGCCTTGGGCTACAAGGAGTTCGTCGCCGCCCTCACGGGAGGGAATCGAGGCGAAGAGCCTGTGATCAACGGAAACGGAGAATTGCTGGATGTTTATGAAATCTTTGCGACGGAAGCGGAAGTGGTGGCGGAAAGCGGGGAAAGCGCGCGTATCATTTTTTAAGGAGGGATCATGGTTTTATATTTCAGCGGTACAGGCAACAGTGAATTTGTAGCGCGACGCGTCGCGGAAATCGCCGGAGACGACGTCTTTTCCCTCAACGAGGCTATTAAAAGCGAAAAGCCCGGGGAATTCCGCTCGGAAAAACCCTGGGTCTTCGTCTGTCCCGTCTATGCCTGGCGTATGCCCCGAATCGTGGAGGATTTTATCGAAAAATCCACATTTACCGGCTGCGCAGGGGCTTATGTTCTCATGACCTGCGGTGAATCAGCCGGGACTGCCGGCGATCGGGCAAAGATCCTGCTCGAGTCAATAGGTCTGACTTTTCTGGGATTTTCGGCAGTGAAAATGCGCGAGAACGACAGCGCACGG